>JAZNQB010000165.1:0-4768 GCA_045589995.1 Paludibacteraceae bacterium | reverse complement strand
CGCTTTCGATGTCTGCAAGTCGGGTCGGATAAATTTCCGATACACTTCCGTTTGGGATTCTCCCGAAAGAAAGTACCACGACAGCGCGTCCTGATCGGGACCGGAAAGATTGTACTTCCCGGAGGGTCGCATGGGGATTTTTGATTTGCTCATTCTATGTATTGATTTTATATTTTGCCATTATTTCTTTTCCTTTGTTGGACCTTCTATCAACATGGTTTTCGCAATGATAAGAACAGAAATGGAAGTTGTTTTCAAGCCTGCATACTACTCGCATGTCAACCAATCGTATGGCATAAGCACAAGAATTGCAATGCTTTCTATACGTTCCATATTTCTCTTTATTCGGCATATTCTTTCTCCTATAACGCTAAATACCAGTTTATTAGTTCCTTAAACTCTTCCAATGACCGAATGACCCGGTAAAGGTAGCCTTGATTCTCGATTATGGTCTGCCAACTTTTTTGTGCCGAACTTTGACGACCTGTAGATGTCTTAAATTCAACGAAAAGCCCATGATAGGATTTTCGAGCCATCATAAGAGCACAGTCAGCAACACCCTTAACGAGACCTTCTGCACGATATTTTGATATAAGCATAGGATTGACATCAGGCCTATCCACTTCATTCCTAATATGATAAAACAATCCTCTTGTTTCGGGTCTATTATTATAAAGCCACAAAACGCATTCGGATTGGATTTTCATTTCGGGCTGACTATGGGAACGTCTCCCTTTTGGTTGGGTCGGTGTGGGGATAATCATATTTATATTTCCATATATAATTTTTGTATGTTAAAACCTTCTTTTTGCAAACGGCTGTAATACACTGAGGAAAAATTCCGAGCACTATACCGGCCGTTCTTGCCGAATCCCACTCTTTTACAACATTACCTTCTCGATCTAACTGGATTATGGGTTTACGTACCTTTTCTTTGAACTTTTCCGGTCTATGCTTCCCTCTGTTCGGATTTTTGTCACTAAGATTAAACATCCTAATCTTTTCTCTACAGCCGCCATAATTAACATTGTATTTTTGAGTACACCACTCAAGATTCTCAACGCGATTATTCAACCTATTCTCATCCTTGTGGTTTATATTTGGATAGTTGTGGGGATTGTCTATAAAACTAAGAGCTACAAGCCTGTGAACATAAAACCTTTGTAGTTTACCGTATTTGCATAAATATAAGAACCTATAGCCATTAAGATTAATTCCTCCACCCAAGATTCTCTCTTTAACAGGAACCGGTTTCCTACCTACGCTACTTGTTGTCATTCTTTTAAGGCTTTTAACTCTCCCATGACTACTTACTTCGTACATTCCTTCATATCCCTTTATTGCCCTCCATTCTTCTTTTGTAAAGTCCATAATAAAAACAAGAGGCTCAACTTTCAATAGGTGGTACCAGCACCTATCTACTCATTAAGCCACTTATGTATATCCTTGATCCGCAACTGGTACTTACGGCTGTTTTATCATGGTGCAAAAATAACATAACTTGACTTAATGACCAAATAAACCGGAATCTTTTTTGTCTGTTTTTTTTGATTTCACTTTATCCCAACTGTTCTTTTTCCAAACATAATAAAATCTGCTCGCATCCTGTTCGGTCTTTTCCGGATGGAATGTCAAATACGCTTCTATAATAGCAGGGCGCAGTCTATCTGTATTGGCTAATGCTACCTGCATCAATATTCGGTAAAAACCCCATCCCTCCAACTTTTTTGATGCACAGAACTGCCGAATCGTACCAGAAGGCGTATCGGATATTTCTTCAAGATAAAGTTGATATTCGTGTTTGTCTGTCAAGAATATCCATCCACAAGCAGGGCAAACTTTGCAAGTTGTTGGCACTAAACTTCCGCAACCCTTTTTATGTTCTATATCTATTTTGTCCGTAGGACATTCTTTAAGCATTTGGATTCCACTTCCGGAACTCACTGAATGCCAAAGTGACCAATTTTGCTCTGTAGTAAATCCTCCGTGCCTGCGAATATTATCGCCGCAATCAAGGATGTTGAACTCGGTCTTACCCTCGCACATTCGGCACCCTCGTCCCATAGCTTGTCTGAACCTTGTTATAGACATTGTTGCAAAGTTCAAGATAACGGTTTGAATGTCCGGAACATCAAGACCAGCGGTAGCTATGTTTACATTGACCAAGACCTGAAATTCACCTCGCTTGAAGGAGTCAAATATCTCCTCTCTTTCACCGCTATATTCAATATCCTCATCAAAATCATTGCTGAGGACATACTTTGCAGTAATGCCGTTGTCGCAAAACTCTTGGCAGACCCCAATAGCTTGTTTAGACGAGGTACAGAAACATATAGTTTTGGTATTAGGACAGATTCGCAACCATTCCTGAACAACTCCCTTATAAAGAGTTTTGCTTTCAAATTGCTGTGCTAATGCTTTACGGTTAAAATCACCAGTACCGTAATCAATAGGAATATCCAGCTTTGGTGCCGCAACTGCATACATTCTTGGTTTGGCAATATACCCTAAATCTATCAGCTCCTGCGTTGTGATACCCATAACCATAGCCTTATACATACTACCGAGTTGTTTGGTATTTGATCCGTATCTGCGAGGAGTTGCCGTGCAACCAAGCACAAAGCATTTCTCGGATAAATAGTCATGAATATAGTCGCTTGTGGCAGCGTGAGCCTCGTCAATAATAACAAGTTCTAATGATTTAAGATATTCTATCCACTCCGGCTTCTCAACTCTGCGCCTTATTGTTTGTGCCATACCTACGGACACATTCTTGGTGGGGACCTTTCGGTGTTTAGGGCTGATGTAATTTACGTCCAATCCCCACCTCTCCAAAGCACCTCCGTTCTGTACCAATATCTCTGTTCGGTCCGATAGGATTAACACTTTGCGATTGAATTTTTGAGAAGCCAAAGCAATATAACTAAAGGTGATAGTCTTACCAAACGCGGTCTGAGCTTGGAATAAGACCCTCCTGTATTTTGCCAAGGCAACCCTTATTTCTTCTATTGCCGTTGCCTGATATTCTCGCAGTTGTATCATCACTCCGCCTCCATCGACTGAACGTAAGCCACCTCATCCATATTTATGAGAGTGTCCTCCGTGACTATCAGGCGGTCAATGAAGTTGCATATTCCGCCCAGCTTCTTGTCGGAAGTGCATTTGACTACTGCACCGCCTTTCATTACTACTCTGTATTCGTATTTTGGTTTCATAGTTATCGCTTTTTGAATATTGCAGAAACATCATCAAGATTAAAGACATCATCGCCAAACCAAACCAAACGATGGTTGTAATCAATCTCCATAAGAAAATCGGTTTCTATTGTATAATGATAGTTATTAGACTTGACGTAAACTTCATATTCATGCTCTTTCATACCGCTTCCTCCATTTCAATTAAATGCCAATAACCGCTGAGGTTTCCAAGCCTTGCGATCCAGTTGCTCTGAATGGTCTCAAACTTCAATCCGTAGGTCTTTTCTGCTATGTCCTGCAACCATTCATACTGATCTCCTTTGCTATTATTACAACACCCTATCAGCTTTATCCGGACTCTGTGCCCGTCAGTCGTGACAAATACCGCGCTATCCTTGAGCCTTCGATCCGCTTCGCTAAAGCACCAAATTCCCATCCAATTCGCATCAATAGCCTCGTGCGGCACTAATGCCCTTTTCTGATACTTTGTCCGCAATGTGTACTTATCAAAGATAACTATGTTGGTGCGCTCCGATAGGGGCTGCTTGTTAGCGGATTTCTTTGCCATAACTATAATCTTCTACCAAGTTTGATAACAAAGTACAACTTATCTTTCTCTGCTCCCCATTCGGGTTTGCCTTTGTCTATTGTAATACTTTCAAGAGCAAATGCCATTGTCGGTCTATTCTTGGCGTACCCAAGATGAAAGTCGATATTATCGAATCCGCGAGTGCCATAATTGTGAATGAGAAGATTCTGTAAATTGAAACACCTTGGATTTTCTTTAACCAAGGCAAATGCCTTTGCTAAAGCACCTTGCCAATAATGCTTAGCACTTAATGTGACAGGATATAATAAACGGGATGCCCAATATGGCGTTATCTCGCGGTATTCTTCGGTTTTTATTCCCGATTCAATCATATCATACCACTTCTTTTTGAGTACCAAATCAAGTGTTCTCATAACTAACAAGTAGGACAAGTCGGACAAGGATAAAAAATAGGATCAACATCAAGAGGACACCAGTCGGGAACATAACCCGACATCGGTAAAGCACCCTCACCTGCTTTCATGTATTGCTCGGGAATATCAATCGCCCTGTCCTTTTCCACAAAACTCGGATGTTCGCATTTCTCCCCTGCTTCATACGGACAATTCACGCATCCGCTAACTCTAATCTTTCTCATTGTTTTCTCTACTAAATATAATTATTAAACATTCCTCATCACTCACTGCATTCCTGCCATAACCCTGTGCAAACGCATTCGTCCGCCAGATCTGCAATGCCTTCCTCAGAGTTATTCCATACCTCGCAAAACACAGTCCCTCAGTAGCCGGATTCTTCAGGCTGAGGACTCCAGCCCTCAATAGCGGATAAACCTTGCCGTCTCCGAACTTCAAAAGGCTTCCTTCCGATACCGAGAGGAACTCCCGATTGTATGAATATCCCAATGGCAGAAGGATATAGTCCGCATGGAAATCCCTCGGGGTATCGTGAAAGACCTTATGATACTTACTTTTTGCCATGTCTGCTTGCCTGGTAGATTACCTGGCTCATAGTTATGAAGTCC
>JAZNQB010000164.1:0-6228 GCA_045589995.1 Paludibacteraceae bacterium | reverse complement strand
AGCTTATCGTAGGTAGAGAGCAGTATATTTAGTCCACATTCCAATGGTCGATGTTGGAAAGCATCGTCGAGTAGCACCACATCCAAGTGTTCTATATGTCGTTGCAGCAGTTCTATTCCTTTGCTTCTCTTCTCGCATACTGCGATGGTTACAGTAGGGAATTTAGCATATAACTGCATGGCTTCGTCTCCTATTGTTCGTGCAGAGGCGTTTGAGTCAGCAATAATAAATCCGCTTGTTTTGCGTTTATATCCTCGCATGAGCACTGCCACTTTGAGTCCATTCTGTGTGAGTAGGCGTATAAGGTACTCTATGTGTGGTGTTTTTCCTGTACCTCCCATCACCAAGTTGCCCACGCAGATAGTAGGCACTTTGGCGGTATGTGACGGTAGTATATTATGGTCATAGACCATATGCCTAATAGCTATTATTAGGGCATATAACCAGCTGAATGGTGCGAGGAGTATTCTCATTGTATTATTGTATTGTCACCTCTGGCATGAGTGCCATGATGCGTGGTTGTGCTGCGAACTCGCGCACTTTATTAACTAACTGTTCTTCTGGAGTGGTGTTATCTAAGATCTTCAATAGTTCCTCTATTGGGTCTTTCACTTCCGGGTAATAAGTCAGTTTGTATGATTGTAGATTTGCGAGTTCTACTGCTTTAGCGATAGCGTTGTCTATGTTTCCTATTTCGTCAACGAGTTGCAACTCTTTGGCTTTGGTGCCCAACCATACTCGTCCTTCTCCGATGGACTTAATATAGTCTTGTGATACTTCTCGTCCATCAGCGCAGCGTGTGGTAAAGAGTTCATATCCGCGTTCCACCATTGATTGCATGAGTTGGAATTCCTCTGGGGTCATACCATTATAGAGCATATTAACATCTAAATCAGAGTGCTTATTGGTAGCTATTCCATCTATATCGAGCCCTATTTTATCACGCAGTTTTGCTATATTAGGCACAGTGCCGAAGATGCCTATCGAACCCGTGATGGTTGTTGGTTCGGCATAGATATAATCTGCTCCGCAGGAGATGTAGTATCCTCCTGACGCAGCGTAGTCACCCATAGAAACGACGACTGGTATGCTATCTGCTTTTACATTCTCAATGGCGTGCCATATTTGTTCGCTGGCATCAGCCGATCCACCAGGACTATTGACGCGTATAACGAGTGCTTTGACATTATCGTTTTTGCGTATTTTCTTAATGGTTTTGATTACTTTCTTCCCTACAATGCCGTCACCTGACTCATCTGTTATTGCTCCATCAAGGTATAGTACAGCTATCTCATCGGTAGCGATGCTTTCTGTGCGTTTCACTTGTGCGAGTTTGGAGGTAGTGAGTGTCTTATAGTTTTTGGTACCTGCATAGACGCGGAGGAGTGAGTCCATATCTTGTGTATAAACGATGGTATCCACCAATCCTGCTTGTAGTTGTTCTTGCGCGGATTGTAGGCCCATATACTTATCAGCCAAAGCATCCAATTGGTCCACAGGTATATTACGCGCTTTGCTTACTTGCGCTTTGTACTCATCCCATATACCATTCATATACTGCATGGTTTGCAGACGGTCCTCGGACGACATAGAGGTGCGGAAGTATGGTTCTACAGCCGATTTGAAGGTACCCACTTTGAGTATCTGCATTTCTATGCCTAATTTTTCATATAGACGGGTGTAGTACATTTTCTGCGCTGTGAGTCCATTCCAACTAACTGCTCCAGTAGGGTCAAGACAGATACGGTCTGCCACGGAAGCCACATAATAGTTGGTTTGTGAATAGTTTTTTGCGGAAGCGATAACCCATTTACCACTTTGCTTGAAATCAAGTAATGCGTCTCGTATAGCTTTGGCGCTTGCTGGCCCCATAGACATACTTGCGCCGTCCAACCATATGCCTAAAATACGGTCGTCATTCTTAGCGAGGCGTATATTGGATAGTATTTGGTCAAGTCCCACTTTTTCTGACACTTCTCCCAAACCATATAACTCGCTATAGATGGACGCGAATGGGTCTTCTTTTTGTCCCTGCTCAACTAATGTACCTTGCATTTTGAGTCGGTAGATGGTATTATTTTCGAGAGTTACCACTGTTTGTGTAGAGAAAGCATCTCCCATTATCCATCCTAATATTGCGCTGCATGCGAAATAGATAAGGAAGAATACGAGGCATCCGCTTAGGCATCCCATTCTGCGGCGTGGGCGTTGTTCGCCGTCAACTGTTGTGCGTGTAAAAAGAAACATAATATTTTTGATTTTAGATTGCAGATTTTAGATTTTCAGATTAAAACTCATTCTATGGTAGGGTGTGGGTCCGTACTGCTGCAGTGCCTTATAATGTGCAGCGGTGGGGTAACCTTTGTTTTTATCCCATCCGTATTGCGGATACTCCTCGTGTAGCCGCAGCATGTAATCATCTCTGTATGTCTTGGCGAGCACGCTTGCGGCTGCGATGGACATATAGGTGGCATCTCCATGTACGACGGTATGTGCTGGTATTTCGAGCAGTTGTCCTTCGGGCACATATGGGTGCCATTTATTACCGTCAACAAGTATATGTTGGGGTGTGATAGCGAGTTGGTCTAAAGCCCGCTGCATACCTAATATGGAGCATTGCAGTATATTTCGCTCGTCTATCTCTTGTGGTGTCACTTCGACCACAGCCCATGCGAGTGCATGCTGTTCGATGATAGGTCTCAGTGCCACTCGTTGGTGCTCGGTGAGCTGCTTGGAGTCATTGAGCCATGCGAACTCAGGTATGGTTTCTATTGTTCGCGGGTCGAGTATGACGGCTGCTGCGAACACACTTCCTGCCAATGGACCTCTTCCTGCCTCGTCGCAACCAGCTTCCATTATATTGGGTATCATGAATGGCTTGAGCATGAGCGTAGTTATTTAGAATGGATGTCCGATGGCGAAGTGGAATGTCATGTCCTCTTTCCAGTTAAGTCCGTTGGGTGCGGTGCGCCATTGTTTACCTTCTGCTATACGGCTTGGGTCATGCAGTTTGACGCCAAAGTCAATACGGAAGATGAGGATAGAGAGGTCGAAGCGCACTCCCACTCCGTAACTCCATGCTATTTGTTTGTAGAACTGGTCCCATAGGAACACACCTCCGGGTTGGTCAGCGTAGTCGCGTATTGTCCATATATTTCCTGCGTCGAGGAAAGCGGCGAGTTCAAGGAACTTGACCACCTTGTATCGGTATTCGAGGTTCATATCTAATCGTATATCTCCTGCTTGGAGGTCATACACCATGGAGTTACCTGTACCTTTGAATGTACCCGGTCCGAGTGTGCGTGCTTGCCATCCGCGTATGCCATTAGCGCCGCCACCGAAATAGCGTTTCTCAAATGGGATAGTAGCGGCATTGAGGTATGGCATTGCTACACCTATACCGAGGTGCGTCACGAGGTGGTGCGCAGGCGTGATGACGCCATGGTAAGTAAGATTGATATCTCCTTTGGCGTATTGTGCAAATGGTATTTTCCATAGCACATAGGAACCGTTCTCATCTTGTGGAAGGTTAGCCAGTTTGCTCAATCCGTATAGTGCATTACCTGCTGTTTCCACCTTGACTGCGAATTGCAGGTAGGATTTATTCGGCAGTCTGGGGTTGTAGGACGAATACGACCCAGTATAACTCCAATCGACGATGAAGTGGTCCTCGTAACTGGCTTTGAGCACGGAGGCATGGTCCATGAAGTCAGACTTGAATCGGTCCGATATCCATGGTAGGTAAATATAGTTGATATCAATGAGGTTGAAAGAGTGTGTCCATTTCTGTCCTGCTTTGTGTGGGATGGTGTATGTGAGTCCGGCATTAACAATAGTGCGTGTATATTCCTCTGGTCGTTGCTGGAAGTTATATGCCATATTGATTTTCGTTTGCGACGGGAAGGTGAGTCCGGCTTCAGCTTTTGCTTCGATGGCTCGTCCTCCGTTGGCTCTCCATTCATAGGAAGCTCTTGCGCCGAGGGATAACACTTCTGCGCCTCGGAAGATATTCTTATTGCTGTATGTCAGTCCGGCAGCCACTCCCCAGTCGCCTGCGCTGTATGTTCCTTCTACTTCGGCTGAGATGGAATTGAGTTTACCTCTTGAGACGGTGATAGAGCAGTCGAGTAATGTATCCGAATCGGGTACTGGGTTGAAAGCTATATCCACATATTTGATAGGCGCGAGTGCATTCATCCGCGCGTAGGTGCGTTCTACGGTCCATTCTGCATATCTTTCTCCGGGTCTGATACGACATGAGCGTCTAAGTACGCGCTGGGACAGGAAGCGGTTGCCTGTCCAACTGAACTCATTGCCGTATTTATCTATTTCTCTGCTCACGACAACACTATCGGGCAGTATAGATGGGTCGTAATCTATTTGGTAATGCACTTTGCGAATGGTGTATTGCCTGCGTAGCTGCTGCAGGGCGTTGCTATCCATTTGCAGCACATATGGTGCGAGTTGCAGTTTGACATCTACTTCATGCGAACCGAGTGCACTATCTGCTGTATATTCAAGCATTGTTTTATCGAAATAGAAATATCCTCTATTGCGCATGACAGTTGCTATTCGTTCTCGTTCTTGGTCGAGTGTAGAGGTAGAGAAGTTTTCTCCTTGTTTGATTTTGCATCCCTCGTTTTGTGCGATGGTGCTTATTGCTTCAATGGGAACATCTACCTCATAGTGCCGCACTTTGTATGGCTGCCGTGCGGTGATGAGATAGGTGAGGTTGACTTTTTTCTTTTTATATACTTTTTGTGTGTCTATCTTCGCATTGAAATATCCGATGTTATTCATCTGTTGCTCCAACTGCTGCATGCTTATTTGCGTCAGTTGGTCGTCATAGATGACGGGCGCTTCTCCCATTTTGTGGGCATTTGCTGCGAGTCGCTTATTGGCTTTTGTGGTGGTATCTGTCGGGGCGGTGCTATAAATCTGCAGTTGTAGTTTCCAAAATCCGAATATCTCGGTATTTTGTTTCTGTCTCAGATAGCTGCCCATATTGACAGTAGAAACTGATTTATCATCCACGCATTTGACATGCGCCTTATTGAGAAGATATTTCCCCTCAGGCACAAATTTGGTGGTGCTACACGCGGTCATCAGCATGGCTATAAATAGCCACACTATTACCTCCAAATGATATGTACGCAGTATTCGCAACATAATTAGCCCACAAAAGTACTCAAAAATTTTGATATATCAAAATATTTTTATAATTTTGCACTCGATTTAGTTATTTTCGTATAGAATGGAACACATTAGTAAATCTCAGATTAAGTTTATTCGCTCTTTGCAGCAGAAAAAGTACCGTGATGAGAATGGTATGTTTATTGCGGAGGGGCATAAGTGCATAGAGGAGTTGAGTCGTTCTTTTGAATTGGTGCTGCATATCAGTTCTGCGAATGCCACATCCACTGAGATTGCTCAGATGTCGGGGTTGCGTACGCCACAGGGCGAGATAGCAGTATTCAAGAAACGCGTTTATGACGAGGACACACACGCTCCAATGGGTGAGCGTTTAGTGCTTGCGTTGGATGCTATTCAGGACCCGGGTAATTTGGGTACTATCATCCGCACATGTGACTGGTATGGGATAGAAGATATCTATTGTTCCTTGCATACAGCCGACTGCTATAATCCGAAGGTGGTGCAAGCTACGATGGGTGCTTTGGCTCGTGTGCGAGTTCACTATGTGGACCTGCCCCAATGGTTAGCGGAGAACCTCCGCAGGCGAGAAGGCGGAGCGTCCTCCAATGCAGTATCCTCCTACCCTATCTACGGCACGCTATTGGATGGACGGAACATGTACGAAGAGGGTGCTATTTCTAACAAGACGCAAGGAATTATCATCATGGGCAACGAGGGTAATGGTATTTCGGAGGAGGTGCGTCGTTTCATCACGCATCCGTTGTATATTCCGTCTTATAAGCAAAGCGAAGGTGAGGTAGTAGAGAGTTTGAATGTCTCTATTGCCACCGCCATCATCTTAGCAGAGTTCAGGAGATAGTTAGCAGGATATTTCGGACAAAATAAAGGGGCACCTTGCAATAAGGCACCCCTTTTTTATGATTCATTATTAAGCACTTAATAAGCATTCATCTGCTGCTTAACGGTTTCATTGATAAAGTCAGCGAACTCTTGGATAGTCATCTGTCCCTTCTCTTCTGCTCCTTGACGGCGTACAGAGACAAGTCCTTGCTCCGCTTCTTTCTCACCTACAAT
>JAZNQB010000163.1:0-3265 GCA_045589995.1 Paludibacteraceae bacterium | reverse complement strand
ACACGCGGTAACAAACGTCCTCACGTGGAGAGAGGACGGCGACGCGGTAATCTGCCTACACCGCAAGCCCAAAAACAAAACAACCCGCATACCATGCGGGACAAAGAACGAAAGAAGGGAAACGCGCTAACGGAGATAGCGTGCACAGAACACCGCTACGTCCGATCGATAGTAATTATTAAAAGCGAAGCGCTTCTCTTTCCCCCTTTTTGCGGAGAGAAACGGAGCAAGAAAAAAACTAGTCATAACAAAGAGAGCGGATACAGAAACACGGCAGGTTCGATGCCTGCCGTGTTTCACACTATGCACGCGCATATACGCGCAATCCTTATAGTAATATTACCATTCAGTACCGAGCATGCGGAGGTAAGACTTGTAACGCCATTGCGCATTCTCCTGAGCGGCTTGGAAGAGTTCCTCTGCCTCTTTTGGATACTGCTTAGCCACTGATGCGAAGCGTACCTCACCCTTGAGGTAGTCTTGGAAGAGTTCCCACTTAGGCTCTTTTGAATCGAGTGAGAATGGGTTCTTTCCTTCTGCCTCCAACATTGGGTTGTAACGCCACAAGTGCCAGTAACCACATTCAACAGCCTTTGCTTCCTCAGCTTGGCTCTTACCCATACCTGCTTTCAGACCATGGTTGATACATGGTGCGTAAGCGATGACGAGTGATGGTCCTGGATAAGCCTCAGCCTCGCGGATAGCTTTGAGTGTCTGTGCTTGGTCAGCACCCATAGCTATTTGTGCTACATATACATATCCATAAGTAGTAGCAATCATACCGAGGTCTTTTTTGCGTACACGCTTACCAGCGGCAGCAAACTTAGCGATAGCACCGAGAGGCGTAGATTTAGATGCTTGTCCACCGGTGTTAGAGTACACCTCAGTATCGAGCACGAGGATATTCACATCTTCACCGGAAGCGATAACATGGTCAAGTCCTCCGTAACCGATGTCATAAGAAGCACCGTCACCACCTACAATCCACTGGCTGCGTTTAACGATATGATCTTTGTAGTTGAGTATCTCTTTGCAGGTATCGCAACCGCATGCCTCGCAAGCAGCCACAATCTTATCATAGAGTGCGTTAGTAGCTTGTGCATCGTTCTGCTTCTCAATCCACTCAGCAGCAAGTGCCTTGAGTTCGTCGTTGCATTTCTCACACTCTTGTACCTTCGCCATGAGGTTAGCAAGACGCTCGCGTATTTTACGGTGTGCAATCTGCATACCGAGTCCGTACTCGCAGAAGTCCTCGAAGAGTGAGTTAGACCAAGCAGGTCCATGTCCCTTTGCATTGGTAGTATAAGGAGTAGAAGGTACAGAACCAGAGTAGATAGAGGTACAACCAGTAGCGTTTGCTACTATCTCACGGTCACCAAAGAGTTGGCTGATGAGTTTGAGGTATGGTGTCTCACCGCAACCAGAGCAAGCTCCAGAGAACTCAAAGAGCGGAGTAGCGAACTGGCTATTCTTAACATTCGCAGCGATATCCACTTTATCTTGCTTGCTGGTCACATTCTCTGCACAGTAGTTCCAGTTGTCAGCCTCAGCGAGTTGTGACTCGAGAGCCACCATCTGCAATGCTTTGCCTTGTTTTGGATTACCCGGACATACATCCACACAGTTACCACAGCCGAGGCAGTCCATCACACCCACTTGAATGCGGAAGTGCATACCTTTGAGTGCTGCCGGCGCTTTCATCTCGCGTGTAGCAGCACCGTTCAGTCCCTTCACTTCCTCTTCGTCCATTACGAATGGGCGGATACAAGCGTGAGGACATACATATGCACACTTATTACACTCGATACAATTGTCTGCCGTCCATACCGGTACGAAAGCGGACACACCGCGTTTCTCGTACTTAGCAGTACCTGCAGGCCATGTACCATCTTCGATACCCTTGAATGCGCTTACCGGGAGCAAGTCGCCATCTTGTCCATTGATAGGACGAACGACCTTGGTGATGAATTCTGGTTCATTCTCAGTATTGAGTGTGGAGTCTTCAGCAGTGAGATTAGACCAAGCTGGGTCGATTTCGAGTTTCTGATACTCGCCACCGCGGTCCACAGCTGCGTAGTTCTTATTGACGATATCCTCGCCCTTCTTGCCATAAGACTTCACGATGAAGTGCTTCATTTCCTCTACTGCTTTCTCAACAGGGATAACCTCGGTAATACGGAAGAAAGCAGACTGAAGGATAGTATTGGTACGGTTGCCCAAACCAATCTCTTGTGCAATCTTGGTAGCATTGATATAATATACATTGATATTATTATCGGCGAAGTATTTCTTCACTTTGTTAGGTAAGTTCTTTGCGAGTTCCTCTCCCTCCCAGATAGTATTGAGGAGGAAAGTACCATTCTTCTGCAAACCGCGTGTTACATCATACATCTGCAAGTATGCCTGTACATGGCACGCTACGAAGTTAGGTGTAGTAACGAGGTAAGTAGAATGGATAGGTTCGTCACCGAAACGGAGGTGTGAACAAGTGAATCCACCAGACTTCTTAGAGTCGTATGAGAAGTATGCTTGGCAGTATTTATTGGTGGTGTCACCGATGATTTTCACAGAGTTCTTATTAGCACCTACTGTACCGTCAGCACCGAGTCCGTAGAATTTAGCTTGGAAGAGTGAAGCGTCACCCATTGCAATCTCTTCGCCTACAGGGAGTGAGGTGAAGGTTACATCATCGTTGATACCCACAGTGAAGTGGTTCTTAGGTTGTGGCAAAGCGAGGTTCTCGAATACAGCGAGCATTTGTGCTGGCGTGGTATCGTTTGAACCGAGTCCATAGCGTCCGCCTACTACGAGGATATCCTTCATTCCGAGTTCGTCGAGTGCATCTTTTACATCGAGGTATAATGGTTCTCCGTTAGCACCTGGTTCTTTGGTACGGTCAAGCACACAGATACGCTTTACAGAAGCAGGTATCGCTTCTTTGAGGTATTTGAGGCTGAATGGGCGATAGAGGTGCACATTGATCATACCGAGCTTTTTGCCCTTTGCCATTTCGTAGTCCACTGTTTCGCGGATAGCCTCGCAAGCAGAGCCCATACAGATGATGATATTCTCTGCGTCAGCAGCTCCGTAGTAGTTGAATGGACGATACTCACGACCGGTGATTTTAGATATTTCCTTCATGTAATCGCTCACGATATCTGCTACTTCGTTGTAGTATGGGTTGCAGCTCTCGCGGTGTGCAAAGAAGACATCTGGGTTCTCAGCCATACCTTTCATAACAGGTTTCATAGGCGTGAGTGCTCTC
>JAZNQB010000162.1:0-3963 GCA_045589995.1 Paludibacteraceae bacterium | reverse complement strand
CCACAAGACATGGGCAAAGTGATGGGCGTAGCCACCAAGCAGTTGGCTGGCAAAGCAGAAGGAAAAGCTATTAACCTCAAAGTGCGCGAATTATTACAGCAATGAAACGATTCGTTATCATTATTCTATTGGTAGCAGGTTGGATGCCTGCTACCAATATATTTGCTCAGACAGCAGCGACGAACACTATTGCAGCCATCGAAGTAAGTACGGATAGTATTGCAGACCGCTCGTGGATAAATGTAATTACCGATTGGTATGCTGCGCATATGAATTACGGTTCCATTACAGCACTGATGACTATTGAGTCTTCGTTCATACCCTTCCCAAGCGAGGTGGTTATTCCTCCTGCCGTATATGTAGCTTCTGATCCTAATAGTGCCGTATGCGCCACGGATAATTATATCGTGAATGTGCTTCTCATCGTGCTTTTCGGCACCATAGGTGCTATCTTGGGCGCAATCATCAATTATTTCCTATCTATGTGGTTAGGCCGCGCTATCATCTATGCTTTCGCAGATAGCAAGTTAGGTCACTTATGTCTCTTGAGCCGCGAGAAAGTAGAGAAAGCAGAGGCGTACTTTAACGAGCACGGCAAAGTGAGCACTTTTATTGGTCGTCTCATTCCAGGTATTCGCCAATTGATTTCCATCCCTGCAGGATTGAGCAAGATGCATTTTGGTTGGTTTTTATTTTACACGTTCCTCGGTGCCGGTATTTGGAACTGCGTATTGGCGCTATTAGGTTATATAGCACATGGACAGGCTGACCTTATAGACAAATATAGCCACGAACTAAGCGTGGCCATATTGGTAGTATTAGGATTAGCAATCCTCTATTTCATTATAAAGAAGCTTATTGCCTCAACCAAGCGAGGATAGATTTTCTATTCCGTATAGTTTGCGCAAGAGCACATCCTATTATCCATCCGAGCAAGAAGCATACTACCACACATTTATTGCGGCCGTTCACAGGTTTTGGGTCTACTGCAAAATGGTTCTCAAGTACCACTGGAGCAGTCGCTAATTGTAGGCGATAATCACCACGCTGCAAGTGTGCTTGCTGCTTATATATCTCATTGAGGAATAGTTTTATTTTCCAGTCGCCAACAAACGCAACACCATCACCTGAAGCATTAAGCGTCTTACTTCCTAAATTGCTATTGAAATAGTATTGACTTGTCAAACTATCCAATTTTACCGCTTGTGAATGGTTAAAAGCCACCTCATTCTTCAGGTTTGGGATATAAGCTGCATACGATTGCTGCATAATAGAATTGGCATTCAGATAATCTAACAATGCTTTCTCTATTTCCGGCAGTTGGTTTATATTACGCTCTTTGACGCAAAATTGTATGGCTATACGATCATGCATTTGCACTTTCGTTGTATCAGTAGGCGAAGAATTGCCCTTAAAGTCCACATAATCGGCTATTCCATCATTCTTACAATCTACTACTCTGTATAAAGCAAAGCAAGTGGCTTTTTCGTCTTGCATATACCGAGCAATCGTATCATCTGAGGATATTTGCTGCCCCAAAAAGAGAGGCGCAAAACTCTGCTCAAACTGCTGGATAGTAGGTCCATTGAGCAACGCTACGGCGTTCACGCGGTAATTGAGGTTCTCCTGTCGAGAGTAATATAGTCCTGCTAAGACAAACAGGATTATAATCGGCATTACTATCCACCATAATTGGAAAGTAGTCTGAACCATCCGGCCTAATAACAGCCAACATTTTTTACACGCTTTGCCTATGAGGCGACCACACGCCACACAAAGTTCAAAGAAATTCATTTCTCGTTGTTCCATAAGTATTTGATTTTTTTATTTTCTACGAATCCAATCAAAGGGACGATGATTTGTTGGGGCTTTATCTTCCGCTTGCGGCTCATCTTCCACTTGTATTATTATATCATCTGCAGAGAACGAAGGTGCATGCTCTGGCTTGGTGGGCACAGAGGAGATCTCTTCTTTATGCAATGTATCATTGAGGTCAAGCGTTTGTGGTTTCTCATCTTCCATTGGCTTATTGACCTGAGGGGGGTAATTATCTTCAATGGCCTCGGTGATAGTTTTCTTACCATCCTCTGCTTCTTCGGATGGCAAACCATCCACTTTATAGCCGGTTGCAATAACTGTCACTCGTACTTCTTCACCAAGTGTCTCATCTACAGACGCTCCCCATTGCACCTCAATGTCGTCTCCTACTTCTTGCACAAAGTTGTTAATTTGGTCTATCTCTTGCATCACGATGGCGTGCTCAGTAGAACAGTAGAATTGCAATAAGATACGCTCCGCGCCATGTACATCATTGGTATTGACAAGCGGCGAGTTGAGTGCATCATTGATAGCATTAGTGATACGGTTTTCACCCGAAGCACGACCGATATTCATAATTGCTACCCCACCCTTTTTGAGTGTATTACGCACATCGGCAAAGTCGGTATTAATATATCCCGGTACAGTTATAATCTCTGCTATAGCGCGAGCAGCATTGGCTACCACGTCGTCGGATTTACTAAAAGCATTGAGTAAATTCAAATCAGGATAAATTTGTTTTAGTTTCTCATTATTGATAATGAGTAACGCATCAACATGCTTAGCCAAGCGTGCTACGCCCGTCATTGCTTTTTCTATCTTTTTCTTTCCTTCAAAAGCAAAAGGGATAGTAACTATTCCAACTGTCAATATACCCATTTCTTGTGCCACTTCTGCGACTACAGCCGACGCACCTGTACCTGTTCCGCCTCCCATTCCAGCGGTAATGAATAGCATTTGTGTTCCATCATTCAAGGCTTCTCGTATATGTTCGCGGCTCTCTGCTGCATACTGACGAGCTATCTCTGGATCACCACCAGCACCTAATCCAGGACCTAACTGCAGTTTGCTTGTTACAGAAGACTTGACTAGCACCTGGCGGTCTGTATTACACACAAGGAAAGAAACATCCTTGATACCTTGACGATGCATGTAATTGACGGCATTGCAACCACCGCCACCTACACCTATCACTTTTATTATACTATCTTCAGTCAACCCCTCCAAGGGTAGAGTTATTAAATTCTCGTCCATACTTACTTAGTGTTTAAGGAATTGTTAGATTATTGTTGGTCAATGAACATATCGAGTGTATTTTCTTTCACGCGCTCAAAGAAACCAGGTTTGCGTACCAATTGATTTTTGTGATTATCGCGATAATCTTGTCCCAAGAGGATGGTTCCCACCAGTGACGCATATTGCGGCGAGAGATACTTTTCCTCTGTGTCATTACGCAGCAATAGATTATGCGCACCATACTGCACACGGAGTGATGTATGCTGTTGGAGATAGTCCGCTATTCCTTGTAGCATACTTCCTCCACCTGTTATATAGAGTGTAGTGATACGCTGCTCAACTTTCTTCAATTCCGCCAACACTGGTTCTAACACCTCCTGCAATTTAAGCTCAATAGCTTCTGCTAACTCATTGGCGCTAATAACCACTTCTCCTCCTATTTCGGGTGCTGCGGGGATACGCAAACGCACATTCTTTTCTACAAAAGTAGGAGACGCACAACCAAACTTTTTCTTCAGCACCTCTGCTGTAGCAAAAGTCATACCTTGTTGTTCGAGCATGCGTGTAATATGATACCCACCCTTTGGCACCACTTTATTGAGCAAATATTGACCATTTTTATAAATAGACAGAGTGGTGGTTTGTGCTCCCATATCCAATACTGCACATCCGTTCATCAGCACATGCGTACCATCAGATGTAGCAAAAGTAGACAACAATGCTTCTGGACGGACAAAAGCATGCTCTATGCTTCGTGCTGCCTGTGAGAACGCTTTCTGCAACTGAGTGTCCATTACTTTGCGACCACAAAAAGCAGTGTAGTGCGCCTCTACCATCGTAGCGCGTTGCATAGGAGTAGGCATATCGTCCTGCTCTACACCATCTAACACAAAGTAACTCGGGACAAGG
>JAZNQB010000161.1:0-3531 GCA_045589995.1 Paludibacteraceae bacterium | reverse complement strand
ATAACCGCTTTTGTGAACAACCTCGGACAAACGGAGAAAAAGCCGATTCTATCAGAGATGAAGCACCACAAAGGAATCATCTACCGTCTAAAAACACCTCCGAAGATGTGGTATCGAGTAGCAGCAACGGTGGCTATTCTTTTCGCAATAGGCGGCGGTGTGTTCTTTCATCAACAAACATACACAACTGACCCTTTCCGCGACACGTGTAGCACACCGGAAGAAGCTGCTGATGCAATTCTGTATGCCAATGACATCATAAACCGTTCCGCTGCTCCGTTCTTGCGTTCAACGATGATTGCAACCGAGCAAGTGAACGACATCAATGAGACATTAGGCAAAATCCAACCGTATATTAACCAATAAATTATACTGATATGAAAAAGATGTTATTAATTGCAGTCATAGCCCTTTGCGGTATCGCTGCACAAGCCCAAAATAAGATATTTGAGAAGTACGCCCAAATGGAAGGCGTGGAATATGTTTGCATCAACAAAGCCATGTTCAGTGCCGGTTTGTCTATTGCGACAGGCGGTCAAGTGGTTGTAGAGGAAGCCAACACGCAGGGCACCGACCTAAGCAAGTTCGCCAACTATAACCGGATTATTATTATTACTGCCAAAGGAGACAAGAAGCAGCAACTTTATAACGACATTCAGAAGTTGGCAAAAGATAAGGACTACGAACTACTGATGCAGTCCCATTCGGCTGACGGCAACGATGCCACTTTTTTGCACAACGAGAAAGCCACTCCTAACGAGTTCATCATTTGTAATATCCGCGAGGAAGATTGCTCGATGGTGGTCTTGCTCAAAGACAAATAACACTCCCTAAAACATAGTGTAACATGAAAACACGTGTGCTATTTGTAGCACTGGCAATCGTCAGTGCAGGGGCGTCGTATGCCCAAAACAAAGTGAATGGAACCGTAATAGACAGGACGGACAACTCCAAACTAATCGGTGTCAATGTGACGCTAAGCAATGATAGCGGTCAGGTTGCAGGTACCACCACCGACAGCAACGGCAACTTCACGCTGAATGCCGAGAAGGGCGATTATATTCTGGAACTCTCCTATATCGCTTATGACACAATCCGCATGGCTCTTACCGTGAACGACAATACGCATATAGGCACGATACAAATGCAAGAAGGAGCAACGGAATTAAGTGAGGTAGTCGTGGAAAGCCAAGCCATAATTCAGAAAGTGGACAGGCAAATTTTGTTACCGTCGAAAGAGCAGATGCAAACTTCCTCAGATGGCGTTTCTCTGTTACAGAACTTGCAAATACCGCGCATCGTGATCAGTCCTATAGACAATTCCGTCAAAACGCTTTCTGACGAAAGTGTGCAGTTACGCATCAACGGTGTAGAGGCAAGCACATCGGATGTGAAAGCCATCAATCCGAAAGATATTATCCGCGTGGAGTACCACGACCAACCGGGCGTGCGATACAACGGCGCAGCTGCTGTGGTGGATTATATCGTCAAACACCGCGACACAGGCGGTTCGCTCATGCTTGCAAGAACAAACGGATTGACCCTGCCGGGTATCGGTAATTACTATCTGGCAGGTAAGGTGCATTTTGGCAAATCGTCTTTACAAGCAGTCGCCACTTATGCGCCATATGACATTTATTGGACGCGCACCAACAATGAGACCTACCATTTTTCGACAGGCAAGATAGAGAACAACGAAGTAGGCGAACCGACGCGTTATAAAACTTATCCTGTTAATGCGTCACTGAACTACAACTGGACCAACGGCGACAAAAACATGCTGAACATCCGCCTACGCGACAACATGGCTTACACGCCTTACGGAGCATCCGACCGCGACAGCCGTTTGTTTCAGCCGACGGATTCATTTGAAATACACGATCATGACAAAAGCAGCAGTCAGTCACCGTCATTGGACATCTATTATCAGCATAACCTGCCGCACAAGCAACACTTGTATTTTGATGTGGTCGGCACGTATATCAACACCCACAGCGACCGCCGTTTTGAGCAGTTGCCTCTTTCTACTTTGAGCGAAGCGGTCTATATTTTATCGCGTGTGAGAGGTGACAAGTGGTCACTCATCGGCGAAGCTATCTATGAAAAGGAATGGGAAAATATCATGCTCACCGTAGGTGCACGGCATAAACAACAATGGGTGAAGAACACGTACTTAGGCAGCACCGAAGCGACCGTTAATATGATAACTGCCGAGACCTACACTTTCGCGGAAATGCGGCACAGAGTTGATAAGTTTTCATATGTGGTAGGTATCGGAGTTATGCACACCCTTATTGAGCAAGGCGGGCAAAAGCAAAGCACATGGATAGCCCGACCGCAACTGACCATGAGTTACGATTTCGGCAAAGGCTGGTTCTGGAAATACAAAGGCTATGTGTCCGGCTACCAACCCTCTTTGTCGCAGCTGTCCGAAATTACGCAACAGATTGACAAGTACCAAATGCGGCGAGGCAACCCCAACCTGAGATCTGTCATGTATGTGTCGAATGAGATGGAACTCTCTTGGCAGTCCAAGCATGTCAATCTCAACCTTTGGGCAAACTATAGCTACGACCACAAGCCTATTATGGAAGAAACCTTTGAGGAAATCATAGACGGGTCGCCTTATGCCATCCGCATGTATGACAATCAGCGCGGCTATCATAAATTGAATGTCTCGCCGAGTGTGCAGGTAAAACTGCTTGATAACAAACTGATGTTCAATGTCACGCCATTTGTCAAATACATGGTCAGTCAGGGCAACAACTACAATCACGAGCATGTCAATTACGGAGTGCGTGGCGGCATTTTCTATCTGCTGAAAGGATGGCGGTTCTTTGCCGATGTGGTTACTGCGCAGCATAACTTGTGGGGCGAAACGCTGACCCTCAGCGAGTTGACGCACGATATAGGCATCAATTATAATTCTGAGCATTTTGGTTTCGGTATTATGATGGTTAATCCGTTCTCCCCGCACGGTTCAAGAACCATCACAAAGGACTTGTCTGCCCTTGCCCCGACTGCCAATACCGCCGTTATGCAGAACTATCGTCAAGTGCTTATTCTCAACTTCCATTGCAACCTCGATTTCGGTACGCAACACGGCGAACGCGGCAAGCGCATCAACAACGAGGACAAAGAAAACGGAATTTTAAGCGGTTCGAAGTAAACACTGTGTAGTATCGTCACATATACAAAGAAGCCCTCATCGTAATAATGAAGGCTTTTGAAAGTGGCGGCTACCTGTCGCGGACACTATCCTCGTATATGTACCAAAACTACGTTTTAGTAGTAAATACTCGGATGTGCTCCGCTCTCCCCAAGAATTAAAATTCCCGGGGACCCCGATGGAAGGAGAGTAGGTAGCATCGCCATATAAACAAAGAACCCCGAAGATTTCTCTTCGAGGTTCTGAAAATGGCGGCTACCTACTCTCCCACAAACGCAGTACCATCGGCGTTGCTGAGCTTAACGACCCTGTTCGGAATGGGAAGGGGTGGGACCTCAGCGCTATAACCACCTAAATTATGG
>JAZNQB010000160.1:0-2575 GCA_045589995.1 Paludibacteraceae bacterium | reverse complement strand
CTTGATTTCCGTGTATGGAAGAATGGGACACCTATTAATCCACTCAAGATGGAAAGCCCACCTGTGGAACCCATTCCTAATGAATATAAAGCACAGTTTGATAGTATAGTAGCAATAGAAAAAACAAAATTATGACACTCGAAAATATTTTAACACAACAAGCCAAGAATGCCGTAAGGGCACTCTATGAAGTGGACTGCACAGATGCGCAAGTGCAGTTGCAAAAGACAAGACCAGAGTTTGAGGGAAACATCACACTGGTCGTTTTCCCCTTTGTTAAGGTTGCCCGCAAAGCCCCTGCGCAAGTGGCAGAAGAGATAGGACAATGGCTCATGGCGAATAGCCCGGAACTAATAGCTAAGTACAATGCAGTACAGGGATTTTTGAATCTCTCAATAGCCGATACTTTCTGGGTAGAGCAGTTACAAGCGATAGATGCAGAGGCTGAATATGGAAAGCAACCTGACCGCAATCAGCTTATGATGGTGGAGTATTCATCCCCTAATACCAATAAGCCACTTCACTTGGGTCATGTGCGTAATAACTTATTGGGCTATTCGGTAGCTAAGATACAAGAGGCAAATGGATGGAATGTGGTGAAGACCAATATCGTGAACGATCGTGGTATTCATATCTGCAAATCTATGCTCGCTTGGCTTAAATTCGGTAATGGCGAGACACCTGAGACAAGCGGCAAGAAAGGTGACCACCTCATCGGCGATTACTATGTGCGCTTTGATAAAGAGTACAAGGCGCAGATAACCGAACTCATGACGAAAGGTATGGACGAAGAGACGGCTAAGCGTGAGGCTCCGCTCATGCAAGAGGCACAAGCTATGCTGCGCAAATGGGAAGCTAACGACCCTGAGGTGCGCGCCTTGTGGGAGAAGATGAACGAATGGGTATATGCCGGGTTTGATGAGACATACAAGCGAATGGGTGTATCATTTGATAAGATTTACTACGAGTCAACAACCTATCTGGAAGGTAAATCCGAAGTGGAGAAAGGTCTGGCGGCTGGCGAATTCTATCGCCGCGAAGACGGTTCGGTATGGGCTAACCTTGAGAAAGATGGATTAGATGAGAAACTACTTCTCCGCTCAGATGGCACTTCCGTGTATATGACACAAGATATAGGTACTGCCAAACTGCGCTACCAAGACTATCCAATCAATAAAATGGTATATGTGGTAGGTAATGAACAAGAATACCACTTCAAGGTTCTCTCTATCTTGTTAGACCGCCTTGGATTCCCATTCGGCAAAGAATTGGTACATTTCTCTTATGGCATGGTGGAATTACCAAATGGTAAGATGAAGAGCCGCGAAGGAACTGTGGTAGATGCCGATGACTTGATGGATAAGATGGTGAGCGATGCCAAGGAAATAAGCAAGGACAAGGTGAATACGCTGCAGGGGATAACAGAAGAAGAGGCGAATGAGATAGCACGCAAAGTGGGTCTTGGCGCACTCAAATACTTTATCCTGAAAGTGGACCCACGCAAGAATATGCTCTTCAACCCGGCAGAGTCTATTGACTTTAATGGTAATACAGGTCCATTCATTCAATACACCTACGCGCGTATTCAATCAGTATTGCGTAAGGCAGAAACCGCAGATGGAATAGGGTCTTTAGAGTCTTTAAGGTCGTTAGAGTCTGTAGAGGAGAAAGAGCTTGCACTCATCCAGCGCTTGTGCGACTACCCAGCTACGGTACGCGCAGCAGGTAATGAGTTCTCGCCCGCGATCATCTGTAACTACGCATACGCACTCGCGTGTGACTTCAACTCTTTCTATCACGATTTGAGTATCCTCAATGAACCTGATGCGCAGAAGCGCGCTTTGCGTCTGCTGCTGGCAAAGAATGTGGCGAAAGTGCTCAATGCTGCAATGGAACTATTAGGCATTGAGATGCCAGAGAGAATGTAGAGATAAAAAAAGAGCGGGTCACAATGTGACTCGCTCTCTTTTATGAAACGGATTACAGATTACTCTGCGTCCTCTTTCTTAGCTGCTTTCTTGGTAGCTTTCTTAGCAGGTTTATCTTCAGCTTCCATAGAAGCTTTGAGGTCAGCCAATACACTGAGGTCACCAAGGGTGGTCTTCTCCACCTTAGGCATTTCTACCTGTGGTTCAGCAGGAGCGGCTTTCTTAGCTGCTTTAGCAGGAGCCTCTTTGCGCTCCTCCCATGTGCGGAGGTGACTAACGAGGATGCGCTTAGCGTCGCGGTTGAACTCAATCACCTTGAAGCTCAGCATGTCGCCTACAGCAACAGCGCCCTTGTCCTCTTTCTGGAGGTGACGGCTGGTGCAGAATGCCTCAACGCCATCTTCCAAACATACAACAGCGCCCTTGTCGTTCATCTCTACTACCTTGCCTTCTATTACAGTGTCAACACCGAATTTAGCCTCAAGCTCCTCCCAAGGATTTTCCTCGAGTTGCTTGTGACCAAGGCTTAAGCGGCGGTTAGCTGCGTCGATATCAAGAACGATAACCTCAATCTGTGCACAAATTTGAGTGAGCTCATTCGGGTGTTTGATCTTCTTGGTCCAGCTGAGGTCGCTGATGTGGATGAG
>JAZNQB010000159.1:0-2885 GCA_045589995.1 Paludibacteraceae bacterium | reverse complement strand
CCATGTGGGTATCGTGGGTGAGTGTAATGTGCAATACGCCCTTGACCCCAATTCAGAGGACTATCGCGTCATCGAGGTCAATGCACGCTTGTCACGCTCATCGGCACTCGCATCCAAAGCAACAGGTTATCCTCTCGCTTTCGTGGCTGCCAAGATAGCACTCGGATACGGTTTGTTTGAACTGACAAACTCGGTTACAAAGAATACACCTGCTTTCTTCGAACCTACACTCGATTATATAGTAGCCAAACTGCCGCGTTGGGATTTGGGTAAGTTCCGCGGAGTGGATAGAGAGATAGGCTCTTCTATGAAATCCGTAGGTGAAGTGATGGCTATCGGTCGCACTTTTGAAGATACTATTCAGAAGGGTCTTCGTATGATAGGACAAGGCATGCATGGATTTACGGAGAATAATACCCTTCATGTTGATGACCTTGACCATGCCCTCGCAGCGCCCACCGACAAGCGTATATTCTTTATCTCACAAGCATTGCGCGAGGGATACACGATTGACCGTCTGCACGAACTGACCAAGATAGACCGTTGGTTCCTCGAAAAACTGCAGAATATATGCCGCACCGACGCAGAGTTGCAAGCAGTTTCCAATATGCAATCCCTTAGCGCAGACCTCTTGCGCAAGGCGAAGATACAAGGTTTCTCTGACTTCCAAATAGCGAAGGCTATAGGTTTGGGCGAACAGATGGATATGGACCTGGCTGTACAAGTAGCACGCAAATATCGTCAGTCATTGGGCATCAATCCTGTGGTGAAGCAGATAGATACACTCGCCGCAGAATTCCCTGCACAGACGAATTATCTATACCTCACTTATTCTGGCACAGAGCACGATATAGAATATGTCAATGACCGCAAATCGGTAGTAGTACTCGGTTCGGGTGCATACCGTATTGGTTCGTCGGTAGAGTTCGACTGGTGCGGCGTGCAAGCCCTCAAAACCATCCGCGAGAACGGTTACCGCTCCGTCATGATCAACTACAACCCAGAAACGGTCTCTACCGATTACGACATGTGCGATCGCCTCTATTTTGATGAACTCACTTTCGAGCGCGTGATGGATATCTTGGAATTGGAGAACCCACACGGAGTGATTGTTTCTACAGGTGGACAAATACCGAATAACCTTGCCCTCAAACTCGATGCGCAGCGTATGCCTATCTTGGGTACCACCGCGCGCTCTATCGATAACGCCGAGGACCGAGATAAGTTCTCCGCTATGCTTGACCGTATTGGTGTGGACCAACCTGAATGGAGTGCACTCACCTCAATGGAAGATGTGAAAACTTTCGTGGACAAAGTGGGTTTCCCAGTACTCGTACGCCCATCCTATGTGCTCTCAGGAGCTGCGATGAATGTGTGCTTCAATCAGGACGAATTGGACCGCTTCCTCAAACTTGCTTCTACCGTCAGCAAGAAACACCCAGTGGTAATCTCTAAGTTTATGCTTAATACCAAAGAGGTAGAGATGGACGCAGTGGCCAAAGACGGAGAAATCATCGCTTATGCTATCTCCGAGCATGTGGAGTTCGCTGGTGTACACTCAGGTGACGCAACTATCCAGTTCCCAGCGCAGAAACTCTATGTGGAGACTGTTCGCCGTATTAAGAAAATTTCCGGACAGATTGCACGCGAACTCAAGATATCTGGTCCATTCAATATTCAGTACCTTGCCCGTGATAACGAAATCAAGGTCATCGAGTGTAACCTCCGCGCATCACGTTCCTTCCCATTTGTGTCGAAAGTACTCAAAATCAACTTCATCGATATCGCAACGCGTATCATGCTCGGTTTGCCAGTGGAGAAACCAAATAAGTCGCTCTTTGACTTCGATTATGTGGGTGTTAAGGCTTCGCAGTTCTCCTTCAATCGCTTGCAGAAAGCGGACCCTGTCATCGGCGTGGATATGACATCCACTGGCGAAGTGGGATGCTTAGGTGAGGACGCTAATGCTGCTTTACTTACCTCAATGCTCTCTGTTGGAATGCGTGTGCCAAAGAAGAATGTGCTCTTCTCCATCGGTTCGCCCAAACAGAAAGCACAGATGTTGGAAGCAGCGCGCCAACTCGTCGCTAAGGGCTATCGTATCTATGCTACGCAAGGAACGAGCAATTTCCTGAACGAAGCGAATGTACCTAACACACTGGTTTACCAGCCCTCTGAACAAGGCACACCACAAGCTATTGACCTTATGCGTGATGGAACGATTGAGTTCGTGGCAAGCGTACCAAAGGATATTGTCACTGACCCGCAACACGATGTGTGTTATCATGTGCGCCGTGCGGCTATCGACCTCAATGTACCTCTGCTGACAAATGCCCGCCTCGCATCAGCATTCATCAATGCTTTCTGTACAATAGATATAGACCAACTCGCTATTCAATCATGGGACGAATATAAATAAAACTACTATACATGCAAGCTTTAACTTCAACAAACTTCAATTTTCCTGGTCAAACACAAGTATATAATGGCAAAGTGCGCGATGTATATTTCATCGGTGATGACCAATTGGTCATGGTTGCTACAGATCGTATCTCTGCTTTTGATGTCATCCTTCCCAAAGGTATTCCTTTCAAAGGACAGATACTCAATCAAATTGCTGCTAAATTCTTGGATGCGACTACAGATATCGTGCCTAACTGGAAACAAGCCACACCGGATCCAATGGTTACCGTAGGTATCCGCTGTGAGGGCTACCCTATTGAACTGATCGTCCGCGGCTATCTGTGCGGTTCGGCATGGCGTGCCTACAAGAGCGGCGTGCGCGAGATATGCGGCGTAGCACTCCCTGAAGGAATGCGCGAGAACGAACAGTTCCCTACACCTATCATCACCCCTACAACCAAGGCAGAGATCGGCGCGCATGA
>JAZNQB010000158.1:0-2486 GCA_045589995.1 Paludibacteraceae bacterium | reverse complement strand
ATCTTCGCGGGCGAATACCACAGCCAATTCAAAGGTCGTGGTATGGCTTTCTCGGAGGTGCGCGAATACCAGCCCGGCGACGATGTGCGCTCTATCGATTGGAATGTAACGGCTCGCCTCAACAAACCATATATCAAGGTGTATGAAGAAGAGCGAGAATTGACCGTCATGCTGCTTGTGGATGTGAGTGGTAGCCGTAATTTCGGTACAATCAGTCAGTTCAAGCGCGACTCTATGGCAGAGATAGCCGCCACACTCGCATTCTCCACAATAGAGAACAACGACAAAGTGGGTGTGATCTTCTTCTCGGATAAGATAGAGAAATTTATCCCTCCCAAGAAAGGCAAGAGCCATGTATTGCATATCATTCGCGAGTTGATATCCTTCGAACCAGCAAGCAGTGGCACAGACATCAATCAAGCATTGCAGTACCTAACGAATGCGCAGAAACGCCGTTGCACTGCATTTTTGATTAGTGACTTGCAAGACCCACAGTTTGCCGTTACCGAGACGCGTACCAAAAGCGGTGTGACACCCATTGTTATTGCTTCGCGCAAGCATGATTTGAATATCATCCAGATATACGACCGCCGCGATGCCGAACTACCCGATGTGGGACTGATCAAGATGAAAGATGCAGAGAGCGGCGTGCGTGTATGGACAGACACATCGCTCCGCAGTACACGAGAGGCATACGCAGCCCATTGGAATAAACAACAGCAGAACTTAGTGGCATTATTCCAAAAGACAGGTATTAACCATGTATCGCTGCGTACGGACGAAGATTTCGTAAAAGCATTGATGCGACTATTTAAGAATTAAGATTTATCACCATGTTGAATAACTTATTATTAGCTATCATTGTCAGCGCTTCTATTGACTCTACCACACTCATGTTGGGCGACCAGACAGACATGCACTTACAAGCCACAATAGATACGCACGAACAACTATCATTTCCCACTTTTGACCACTTATTACAGGACGAGATAGAGATTATAGATAGGACTATCGTAGATACTATCACCTTGGAAGATGGGCGCAAACAACTCCATCAGTACTTGACCATCACCAGTTTTACCGATTCGCTATACACTATCCATCCTATTCCATTCGTAAGTGGCAATGACACTTTCTGGAGCGAGACACTCGCTCTCAATGTGATTCAACCCTTTGAAGTAGATAGTTCATTGGCCATCACAGATATTAAGGATATAGAGAAAGCACCTATCTGGTGGTGGGGTATTTTCCGCTGGATTGTATTAGCTCTTGCCCTGATTGGCGCAGGTATAGGAGTGTACTACCTCGTTAGATGGTTCAAGAGCAAAGAACAAGAAGAAGAGATTATCAACCCCGAGTTGTTGCGTCCTGCTGATGAAGTGGCATTAGAGAAACTGGATATCATCAAAGAGCAAAAGATTTGGAAAGAAGGTAAGCACAAAGAATACCATACCCAATTAACGGACGTGATACGCGAGTATGTGAGTCGCCGCTACGAAATCAATAGCACTGAAAAAACCTCTGACGAGACACTACGAGCACTCAAACCAATGTTTAGAGACCAGCGAGAGTTATTCCAACGATTAGAGAAAATGCTACAAGTGGCCGATTTAGTAAAGTTTGCCAAATGGCACACAACGCCTGACGAGAACGAACAAGGCCTGCAAACGGCCTATGATTTTGTGAATGAGACGAAAGAGATTCTCGCTGAGAATGAAGAAGAAAAGGAGGAAGAAGTATGACATTTGCTAATCCAGGATATTTATTCCTATTGCTTTTACTCATCCCCGTTATTGGATGGTATATATATGAATTGCGTAAGGCAGACGCAAGTGTACAAATTGGTGACACACGCATATTACAAGAGCAACCCACATCGCTACGCGTGCGCCTACTACACCTACCTTTTATTCTTCGCGTCGCTGCTATTACCTTATTATCACTCGCACTCGCGCGCCCGCAACTGACAAACCGCTGGTCATCCGAGGCCACAGAGGGTATAGACATCATGATGGCCCTAGACATATCGGGTACGATGTTAGCCGAGGACTTGAAGCCCAACCGTCTGGAAGCAGCCAAACAAGTGGCATCTGATTTCGTGCTCGCGCGACCCAATGACCAAATAGGATTGGTAGTCTTTGCTGGAGAGAGTTTTACACAATGCCCATTAACTATCGACCACGCCGTATTAGTCAATCTATTCCAATCCGTTGAATACGGAATGATAGAAGACGGCACAGCTATCGGTTTGGGATTAGCCAATGCTGTCAACCGCATGAAAGACTCACAAACCAAATCAAAAGTCATCATCTTGCTCACCGATGGAAGTAATAACCGCGGAGATATAGACCCACAGACAGCAGCAGAGATAGACAAGACCTTTGGCATTCGCGTTTACACAGTGGGCGTAGGTAGTTATGGTCAGGCGCGCGTTCCTGTTCAGACACCTATCGGCACACAATATGTAACAATGGATTCTGAGTTTG
>JAZNQB010000157.1:0-15505 GCA_045589995.1 Paludibacteraceae bacterium | reverse complement strand
CTTTGACTCTTGGTTAGACCTATACGCACCAGCTAACTGGGCAAGCCGTAAGAGTAATTATACTATCCTCAATGTGTTCTGTCCTGAGAACGACGGTAGCTCAACGAACTATTCTAAAACATACAAGGCTAACTTCGCTTCTTCTATGCTCGTTAAGTACTCCATGCCAGAGATTAACCCTAATAAGTTGCCTTTCTTCACTGTGAACGAGGCTTATGCACAAACAGTAGCAATCGCTAACGCAATCGGTGTTAAGCAGGAAATAGTACCTATGGAGAAAACGGCTGATGTTGGCTTCGATGGCGTGGCTGTAACTGGTACTTTTGAGGATGACAAGGATCGCTTTGTAGGTCTGCTTGCTATCGATAGCACCGCACTACCAGGAGATATCACTTACTATGAGTATGATAAACTCAATAATACCTACTATTCTATCCGTTCCAACCCGCGTACACTTCGTTACATGCCGCTTACAATAGATGACGGCACAGAGGGTATTGCTAATGTCTCCACCTTGGAGGCTACCGTTTATCCTACATTGTGCGAGGATAATCTCTATATCAAGTGTGATGAGAGTCAATACACTGTGAATATATACACTGCGGATGGTCGTATGATTTTCTCTAATGAGAATGTGGCAGGCATAGCAGTGGGCAACAATCTGGCTGCAGGAAACTATTTAGTAGAGGTGACTGCAAAAGGAAAACGCAGCATCACTCCTATTATTGTTAAATAAATAGTTACAATAAAGACCTATTATGTTATTCGAAATCTTGGCGGCTGCCCTGATTACAGGTCAGGTGCTGACAGATACCGGTTCACCCATCGCTGGCGTAGCAGTCAGCGATGGAGTGACCATCGCACAAACAAATGAAAGCGGAGAATATGAACTGCCATACCGCGACAATGCTGAGTTCGTCTTTGTGAGCGTTCCTTCTGGCTATGATATTCCGTTGGATGCTACCGGTTCGCCGCTCATGTATAAGCGAGTGACCGAAGCAGGACAATACAATTTTACACTCCATCCACAGGCAGACGGAGGCAAGGCAGACTCTGCCCATGTGATGTTCGTTTTTAGCGACCCGCAGGTATTGAATGGGTATGACGACCATCGTTTCCGCGCGGAGACGGTGGAGGATGTATTAGCACTCAAAGCTGATTATCCCGAGGGTACTAAATTCTACGGCATGTGCGTTGGCGATATTGTGTGGGATTGGTACGATGCTTTCTCCATTCAGAAAAAGTACTTCGAGGCAATGGGATTTCCGAATTTCATGATTATTGGTAATCACGACCATAACTGCCAAGCGGCGAATCAAGAAGATGCTGCTAAGCAGGACTCTATCGCGGATGATAAATTTACTGCAGCATTCGGGCCTACATACTACTCATTCAATATCGGTGCAGTGCACTATGTCATGTTGGATAATGTGCTTTATACGGGCTCCAAAGGTAATAAGTCGTATAATTGTGGTCTTACACCAGAGCAGCAAAACTGGCTTCAACAAGACTTGGCGCTACAGCCTAACGGAACACCTATTGTCGTCGCGTTCCATATACCCTCTGCCAGCATGGCAGGAGTGCAGGCTAACCTCAAGCAATGGATGAATAAAGGTGCGGTCGTGCAGCACATCCTCTCAGGACATAAGCATACCAATATAGTCAATGAGATTTCAGCACGACTCTTAGAGCGTACTATGGGCGCTGCAGAAGGGGCTTTTTGGTCAAGTCACTGGTGCTCGGATGGATCACCAAACGGATACATGGTCTATGAGACAAATGGAAAGAAAGGATACAGCAACTGGTATTACAAGACCACTGGTAAAGCCAAGGACTTCCAAATGCATACTTTCCCTGTCAATAGTATTGATGCCGGAAATAGCAAGACAAATTGTGTCTTAGCTAATGTGTGGAGCTATGACAGCAAATCGCAAGTCAATATTTATGAGGATGGAGAGAAAGCAATCATGCGCCAGTTTACAGGAGTGGACCCCAAAGTGTATGATGTGCTTTTAGACGATGGAGACAAAAGACCTAATTACCCGGGAAGTGACGGAGGTACTATTGCCAGCAAGAACCCGGGAGTGGAGGCATCTAACCATATGTTCTACTACGAACCTAAGAACCCTGACGCAGATTTCGAAGTGGAGTTTATTGACCGTTTTGGTGCTGTGTCAAGGCAAAAAGTGCTCAAGAATATGATGGTAGCCGCTTTCGCACAAGACGATGAGGGAACATGGACTTATGCGCAGAATTTTGACCAACTATGTGCATACCCTAACCACCACTCCGCTACACTTGCGAAAGGTACATTTGTGCAGGGACACTACCCCGAAGGATGGTACGCTTGTACATCCGGCAAGCAGATGCCGGATGGAATCAATACCATTACATGGACTACATTTAATTATTACCGTATAGGCGAAGGCTCACATACTAACTCAGGCTTGTATAACTTCGGCGCAGGCAACCCGGCTGTCAAGTCACAGAACTCTACCCTGCGTTCTGTAGGCTCCCTCACCGATGAGGCTAACCGTAATATACAGTACGGTGTGCTCATTGAGAATAATACCGCAGAGGAAATTACATCACTTGAGATAGCTTATACCGGTAAGGTGTGGCGTGTAGGATCCAGCGCTAAGGCTGTGGATACCCTTCAATTCTCTTATGTAGTGCTCACACAGCCAACGCTCATACGCGACCTACGCGACCGTAGGAAATACTTAGGGGATGTGCGTACGCGTGCGATGCATGACTTGGATTTTGTAACGCCGGTTACCATGACTGCCATAGAACCGGGTGCCATAGGGGCTAAGGCGGATGGAGACAACGAGGCTAACCAAGCACGACTCACAGCTACCATACCTCTCTCTATTAAGCCGGGACAAGTGGTACTGCTCAAGTGGTCTGACCTTGACGAGGATAAGGAGGACCAAGCACTCGCTATCGACGATCTCGTGGTGAAAGCTACTCTGGCGAAACAAGCACTCCCAGAGGTGGAAGCAAATCAAGAAAACCAAGCACACAAACTAATACAAGACGGACAAATCTTCATCATGCGTAATGGTGTATGCTATGACATGATGGGCAATATAATAAAATAAATCGTAATGACCAAAGAACAACGCACCCGCCAAGGTATATTCTGGGCGGTAACTATCGGCTACGGGCTCTTTTATGTCTGCCGATTAAGCATCAATGTACTCAAGAAATCTATCGTCGATGATGGCTTCCTGACAGAGTCAGAGTTAGGTATCATTGGTTCAGCTCTCTTCTTCGCCTACGCAATAGGTAAGTTTGTAAATGGCTTTTTGGCAGACCGTGTCAATGTGCGCTATTTCATGGCAGCGTCATTGCTCGTATGCGCTATTGCGAATGCGGTATTAGGACTGCGTGTGCCTTTTATCTTTTTTGTCATTCTGTGGGCTTTGAATGGCTGGTTCCAGTCTGCCGGAGCACCCTGTAGTATCATCTCTATAAAACGATGGTTTGGTAATAAAGGATTTGGCACCATGTATGGCTTCTGGTCTGCATCGCATAACATAGGCGAGGCTATGACTTTTGTAGTGACGGCTTTCGTCGTGGGCGCCTTGGGATGGCAAGCCGGTTTCCTCAGTGCTGCCGGAATGGGACTACTTGGAGTCATCATTATCTTCTTTCTACTCAAGCCTTTCCAAGTAGCAGGAGAAGAGAATATGACCACCGCAGAGAAGCAGAAGAATATTGGTAAAAAACAATGGGAAGTGCTAAAAACACCTATCATTTGGGTGCTTGCGCTCTCATCTGCTTTTATGTATATCGCGCGCTATGCTATCAATAGCTGGGGTATATTCTATTTCGAAGCAGAGAAAGGCTATTCAGTGGAGCAAGCAGCGCTTATGATTTCCATTAGCTCTATCTTTGGTATTATAGGAACAGTGGGGTCTGGACTGGTGTCAGACAAACTATTCAACGGGGATCGTACTTTGATGGCTTTCCTGACATCTGCGATGAATCTTTTGTCATTAGTACTTTTCCTCTTTGTCCCAGCTGGTTACTATTGGGTGGATGTGCTATCTATGGTGCTCTTTGGCTTGAGCATAGGTGTGCTTATCTGTTTCTTAGGTGGACTGATGGCCGTGGATATAGCACCTGCTGAGGCTGCAGGAGCCACGGCGGGAGTAGTCGGTCTCGCTTCCTATGCAGCAGCAGGATTGCAAGACATAGTGAGCGGTTACCTCATTGAGGGACGCAAGGTGATGGTGGATGGAGTAGCGCAATATGATTTCTCGGCTATACGCTTCTTCTGGATTGCTGCAGCACTCGCTTCCTTATTACTGCTCGTATATATCTACATACGCGCTAAGAGAAACCCGCAACCCACAACGATTGATGCTACCAACATGTAAATTGGAATGCTAAATGAAATAAGCTCTAATAACTAAGTTAAACACACAATACTATGAACAAGAAACTATGTATATTAACAGCCCTTTTGGTGGCTTTCAGTGCGCAACTATTGGTCGCGCAATCAATAACCGTAATGTCCTATAATATTCGCTCTTCTACCAAGAACGAGCAGGACGGCGAGCACGGATGGGTACACCGCAAAGAGGCGGCTGTCAAAATGCTCTTAGCTGAGAAACCGGACATAGTGGGTATGCAGGAGGAGATGCCCGACCAAGAGGCTTATTTCCGTGAGCACCTCTCCGCGCTCTATGACGGAGTGGCTATCAGTCGGGACCCTGCCAACCGTGAGGACGAGGCATGCGCCATCTTCTATAATAAAGAGAAGTTCGACCTCGTTCGTACCAATACTTTCTGGCTCAGCGAGACACCTAACGAACCATCCAGAGGATGGGATGGAAAGTACAAACGCATTGTTACTTATGTCTTTGTCAAAGATAAAAAGACAGGGCAGCAGTACCTCGCTTTCAATACCCACCTTGACCATAAGGGAGTCGTGGCGCGCGAGAAATCGCTGCAACTCATCGCAGATAGCGCTATCGCTATAGGAGGGGATAGCGTGCCTATGTTCGTCATGGGAGACCTCAATGTGCTACCAGATGCACCCGAACTCGCACCTATGTGGCAGACTATGAAATTAGCGCAATACGAGGCTGCACGCACTGACTCAATGTACACTTTCCATGGATACCAAGAGGGAAAAGGGAAACTCATTGACTATATTTTCTATCGCAATGCTTCGGCGCTCGAGTTCCGAGTACTAACGAATGGATTTGGAGTACCTTACCTCAGCGACCATTATCCTATCGTCGCTACTTTCTCTACACTGGATATAAGCAAAGAGGTCTATCAGACTATTATTGCACATGAAAAGATTGTCTCCAAGCGCAAGACACGCGCCAAGGACTGGGCACGCTTTGGCTACTACGCACAGGATAATGCACGCGTAAAAGCAGAGAAAGCAGAAGTCAAGGTGGTTTTCTATGGAAATAGTATTACACGCAATTGGGGTAAGTATCGTCCTCAGTTCTTCAAGGAGAATAACTATCTATGCCGAGGTATAGGCGGACAGACATCTGCCGAGCTCCTCGTGCGTATGAGACAAGATGTTATCAACCTAAACCCCAAAGCAGTCGTTATCATGGTAGGAACCAATGACATAGCACAGAATAGAGGTACTATCTCGTTGGAGAATGTGATGGGTAATATTCAGTCAATGTGTGAGATAGCCAAGGCTAATAAGATTAAACCTATTCTCTGCTCCGTGTTGCCGGCAAGAGGATTTCGCTGGAATCCATTTGTAGTGGATGCACCGCAGAAAATAAAGCAACTCAACAAAATGATAGCAGAGTATGCCAAAAAGAACGGCATACCCTATATGGACTACCATAGTGCACTGGTGGATACGGATGGAGGACTGAAGAATGAGTATCATAAAGACCAAGTACACCCATTTGAGAATGGCTATGTGGTCATGGAGCCTATCGTTCTCAAGCAACTGCGCAAAATGAAACTTTAATCGCTATCCTATGAGAAACAACCTTAGTTCGGAAATATCGCTCAGCCGTATATCAAAACGACTCTATTGCCCCGATGATGTGTTTGAGCAGAGTAGGGTGACACGCATGGAACTGATGCCTGTCACTATATACGATTCTGCCAAAGTGGGAACTGCGGCAGTGGCAGCATACATTGCAGAGCAGATACGCAAGCGTCAACAGAACTTCCAGACATATACCATCTCGTTTGCGCCCGGGCGCTCTACAAGGGATATATGTGCCGAATTAGTCCGTAAGCATAAAGAGGAGGGACTTAGTTTTAAGAATGTAGTTTTCTTTGACCTCTATGAGTACTATCCTCTTAATGACCCTAAGCAAGGAAACCATGCACAGCTCAAGAGTCAATTGCTCGACCATGTCGATGTGCTGCCGGAGAATATACACACCATTCCATGGAATATGCGTAAGGAGGAGATCGTGCCTTTCTGTCGCAAGTACGAGCGTATAATTGCAGAGGCAGGAGGAATTGATTTCCAACTCTTAGGAATAGGACGATGTGGTAATATAGGCTTTAACGAACCCGGCTCATCCTTCAACTCGCTTACGCGATTAGTACTCTTGGATAACAACTCCAAAGAGGATGCTAAAGTCATGTTTGGCTCTATCGACCAAGTGCCGGTCAGCGCCGTCACGATGGGAATAGACACTATCATGCAAGCCAAAGAAATCTTGCTCGTGGCGTGGGGAGAACATAAGTCGGCTATCGTCAAAGCGGCGATAGAGGACAGGTATGACTCTTCGTGTCCCGCATCTGTGCTCCAACGCCATAAGAACGCACGAGTATGCCTTGACCTCGGCGCAGCGGCACAACTCACACGCTTGGCAACACCATGGGTGGTCACATCATGCGAATGGGATGACCAACTCATACGCAGAGCGGTGGTGTGGTTATGTCAGCAGACCGATAAGCCTATTCTCAAACTCACTAATAAGGATTATAACGATTACGGACTCAGTGACCTTATCACACAGTACGAGTCGGCGTATAATTGTAATATCAAGGTCTTCAATGACCTCCAGCATACTATCACTGGATGGCCCGGAGGTAAACCGAATGCGGATGATACAAACCGCCCGGAAAGAGCGGTGCCTTATCCCAAGAAAGTGCTGGTTTTCTCTCCGCACCCGGACGATGATGTGATCTCTATGGGAGGCACTTTCGCACGCCTCATCAAACAGGGACATGAGGTACATGTCGCATATGAAACCAGTGGATGTATTGCCGTTTGTGATGACGAGGTAGTAAGGTTCATGGATTTCCTCAAAGGATACGGACAACTGGGATTGATGACCCCTGACCAAACAACACGCATAGCCGATAAGTATGAGGAGTATATGCATTTCTTCCGCAATGAGAAAGAGGGAGACCAAGATACACGGGAGATACTTGACCTCAAGGCACTCATCCGTCGCGGAGAAGCTACAGCAGCATGCCGTTATATGGGCTTGCCTACCGGTAATATCCATTTCCTCAACCTGCCTTTCTACGAGACAGGTACTATCAAGAAAGGACCGCTCACCCAAGCAGATTGTGATATCGTCAAGCAGCTACTTGAGCAGACACAACCACACCAAATCTTCGTCGCAGGTGACTTAGCAGACCCGCATGGTACACACCGTGTATGCCTCGACGCCGTGCTCGCAGCGCTCGATGAACTCAAGCAGACAAAGGCGTGGGAAGAGTGGCTCAAAGACTGCCGTATATGGATGTACAGAGGCGCATGGATGGAGTGGGAAGTGGACCTTATTGAGATGGCTGTGCCTATGTCGCCAGAGGAACTGCGATTCAAACGGAATACTATCCTCAAGCACCAAAGTCAGATGGAGTCTGCACCATTCATGGGCAATGATGAACGACTCTTCTGGCAGCGAGCAGAAGACCGCAACCATGCTACAGCTGAGCTATACGCCAAACTTGGTCTCGCTAACTACGAAGCCATCGAAGCCTTCGTGCAATACAAACTATAGAATACTCGTTTTATGAAGCCATACAAATTCGTCCCTTACCTCAAATCCACTATATGGGGGGGAGAACAGATAGCGCCCTTCAAGGGCATTACCACCGACCAACAAACTGTTGGCGAGTCGTGGGAGATAAGCAGTGTGCCGGGCTTTGAGTCCGTCACTGCACCGCGTGGCATACAGGATGACCCCGATCTTGGACTCAACCTCACACAGCTCATCGATAAGTACGGAGCGGCTCTCGTGGGAGAGCAGGTCTATGCACAGTTCGGTTGTCAGTTCCCGCTGCTCATCAAGTTTATTGATGCCAAGCAGGACCTATCTGTACAGGTACACCCGGACGACAAACTCGCGCAGCAGAGACACGGATGCGCAGGAAAGACAGAGATGTGGTATATCATGCAGGCAGCAGAGGGAGCGAAGATATACGCAGGACTCAATCAAACAATCACTCCTGAGCAGTATGAGCAACTTGCCAATGCAGAAACCATCAATGGGCACTCACCTATGCAGGATGTCATTGCTACGCATGACGCACACGCAGGAGATATCTTCTTCCTCCCTGCTGGACGACTACACGCTATCGGAGCGGGTAACCTACTTGCCGAGATACAGCAGACTAGTGATATCACATACCGTGTCTATGACTTCGGACGTAAGGACGCGAATGGTAATACACGAGAACTACATGTGCAGCAGGCAAAGGATGCTATCGACTATACCGTCTATCCTGACTATAGGGCTACATATGACCCCACACAAACCAATGCGGAACTGGTACAATGCCCCTATTTCAAGGTCAATCGTATAGTGGTAGAGAAGCAGGCACAGATAGACTTACACACGAATTCTTTTGTCGTGATTATATGCTTGGAAGGACAAGCCGATGTCAATGGAGTGCCCATGCATCAAGGGGAAACACTGCTCGTTCCTGCTGATGCTAACACTCTCACTATCAACGGCTCTACCACTATTCTTACCGCAACTATCTAACACCACGCTTCACCGTCACGGTCTAACCGATACCTTCTATACCGAACGCACTCATTTGGGTGCGTTCGCTATGTTTACCCTGTTATTTGCTTTCCATCCACCGGCGGATTTCTGCTCTCGGTCTCCATACGTATCGCATATCGCATCGCATTTGCAGCGGATTTGCAGCAGTAACACATATGATAATCATATGTTATTCATATGTTATTCTTATGTGATTCATATGTGATTAAGATGATAACAAAATGATGTTATAAAATTCATAACACACTCACACTGCACTCCGCTCTTCTTATAGCCTAAGCTTGTTCTTAGAGAGAATGTATGTTGTGTATAGATTGTTTCAGTGAATAAAACAATTTGAACCAAAAAAAAGTAGTATCTTTGTCGCGAAATTTATATACCATGCGCACATACTACGAAGCTATATACGAACTTAAGGAAGCCGGATTGTGGATAGATTGTATGGCTATGTTTGACAGAGCATGGACGCTTGACTTCTATTTTCGCTTGTATCAATTGGTGCAGCAGTATGAGCCAGAGCACAAATACGGATATGCACAGCGAATAGTGTCAGACTCTATGATTATTAGTCAAATGGGTGGCGGTGATAGTTATTTGGAAATTGAGCCGCATACTGTCAGGATGGCGGTACTTAAGATGGAAGCGGAATGTACAATGCAGCCGCAAAAAAGAAAAATTAAACAATAATCTAATATATGAAACACTTTTTCTCTCTATTTATTGGATTGCTAAGTATCGCTCAGATGCAGGCAGCAACCCGCACTTTTGTGTATGATGACACAAAGAGCGAAACTGAAAACGGCACAGCTCTGCAGGCTGCAATTGATGCAGCGAACGCCGGTGATGAAATTAAAGTACAAGCCGGTACTTTCTATGGTAATTTCGAGATGAAGGACGGTGTGAATGTAAGCGGTGGATGGAATGCAGACTTTACTGCACAAACCGACCACGCCTCTATCCTCGATGCACAAGATAACGGACGCGTGCTTCACCAGCAGGAGGCATTCGATAATTTGACTATTTGGTCTAACTTCACTATCCAGAATGGTAACTTGAAAGCTGCTATGACAGGTAATTTGGGTTCTGGTGTTGCGCTCAATAAGAAAGGTCAAGTAAAGCACTGCCTCATTCAAAATAATACATATACCTATAGTGGCACCTGCATGGGCGGTGGCGTAGGTAACGATGCAGTAAATAACGCTACAGATGTATTAGTTGATGATTGTATCATTAAGAATAACAAGGCTTCTCACGGTGGTGGTGTCCGTGTTCGCGGTACGGTTATCAACTCTATCATTGAGAATAACCTCACTGAGGCTAACGCAGCAGGCGGAGTGCACTTACAGGCTGGACGATTGGTGAACTCTATAGTAAGAGGAAACACGGGTAAAAGTACTGGTGGTGTGCGTGCATATGGTAAGTGTGATGTAATCAACAACTTGATATACAACAATACTGCGTCAGAATCAGTCGGTGGGTTGTCTATAGAGAGTGCTTTGTCCAATGTAATTGGTAATACGATTGTTTGTAATAATCAACTAACAAGCACAGGTACACAGGCAGGTGTGAAGATAACAAATACCCTTAACCCTAACGGCACTTTCTTTGTGAATAATGTAGTGTGGGGCAATATGTCAAATGGAACAGTGGAGCCCAAACAAGTATATTATATTTCTCGCTATGATAAGTCAGCCGGTCAGCGCAGTTATAATGCCATTATGGGGCAGTTAGGCGATGATAGTGGCGAGACCTCTATCAAGTTGACAGAAGTCAACCCTGGCTTTGTAGATCCTACCAATGGTGATTTCTCGTTGTTGGAAACCTCACCGCTCATAGATTTCGGAAATAAAGACAAAGTATTTGTAGCACAAGACCTTGCAGGTAATAATCGTATCGTTAATACGACTGTAGATCTTGGTTGCTATGAGTATCCTGTCGCATCAGCCGATGCATATGTGTTGGCTGGCGAAGATTTGCAAGCAAAGATTAATAATACTGCCAAAGGTTATACCGTCTATGTACAGGCTGGTACTTTCTTTGGTAACTTCACCATGAAAGACGGTGTGAATGTAAGCGGTGGATGGAATGCTGACTTTACTGCACAGACCGACTACGCTACTATCCTCGATGCACAAGCTAACGGCCGCGTGCTGCACCAACCGGCTGACTTTACTACACTAACGGTATGGTCTAACTTCACTATCCAGAACGGCAAGTTTACCGCTCAACATTCAGACAAAGGTGGTGCTGGTGTATGGTTGTGTAAGAAGGGTCAAGTAAAACACTGCCTTATTCAGAATAATATCGCAGATATTACCGAAGGCGAAGCCAACGGTGGTGGTGTAAGTAATAATGGGTACACAGACGATGTGTTGGTTGATGATTGTATCATCCGTGCTAACAGGGCTACCCACGGTGGTGGTGCGCGCGTCTGTGGTGTAATCATCAATTCTATTATTGAGAATAACTCCACTACTATCAATAAACCAGCTGGTGGTGTACAATTGCACTACGGTGGTGCCATGTATAATAGCATCATTCGCAATAATATCTCAGGTGGAGACACAGGTGGTGTGCGTATGAGCGGTAGCAAGGGTGGTATATTGGCAAACTGCCTTATCTACGGAAACATTGCTACCGGTACTATCGGTGGTGTGTCATTAGAAATGTCGGGTACACCAACTATCTACCACAAAGTGATAAGCAATACGATTGTAGCCAATGAGCAAAAGTCAACAGATAATCCTGATAGGTGTGGTGTGAGACTCAATGTAGGTGGACCGTTGCAATTCTGCAATAATATTGTGTGGGGCAACAAGGTGAATGGTGTGGTACAAGACAACCAGATTCTTGTATTGGAGAGTTATGCGGCGCAGACCAATAATTTCGCCCACAATGCAGTTACATGGAATGGCAAATTGTCAGACAAAACGACGGAGTTTGCGGGAGTAAATACAATCCTCTTAACTACAGCAGACCCGGGCTTTGTGGACGCAAGCAACGGTGATTACCAACTTGCTGGCACTTCCAAATTGATAAATGCCGGACATAGTGGTTATTTCTATGGAACAACAGACTTAGCAGGCAATACTCGCAAACAAGGCAATATTGATATAGGTTGCTATGAGGTGCAGAATGTATACAGCCGCGATGTGGTAGCAGAGCGTTATGGTACTATCTGTCTTCCTCACGCAGTGCCCACGGGCGCATATACGGGCGCGAAGATATATAAGGTTGTCTCTTTTGCGGAAATAGAAAAAGAGAACTTGCTGTTGGAGGAAGTAGATGCTATGGAGGCAGGGAAACCATATTTCTTCTATGCAGAAAAAGAAAGAATACAATTCATATATACAGGTGATGCAGCCGAAGCTTCCAATGAGAACGGTCTATATGGCACTATAGAGGGCGAGAAAGTAAAGGGACAAGGATTCTATGTGCTCCAAAAGAATGTACTCCGTCCTACATATAACGCAGCTACGGCTACCGATGTGGAAGTAGAAGTGGGAGCTAATAGAGCATATTTGTATATAGAGGACGTGCCATTATATACAGGTGTGGCTCTTTCACCACGACACCGAGTGATGGGAGTGCAAGGAGCACCATCTGTCGCTACAGATATCAACCAACTACAAGCTGAAGAAATGCAAAACACCAAGCTACTCATTGATGGTACACTCTATATCCTACGCGGTGAGAAAATATATGATATAACAGGTAAGCTCATTAAATAAAATACATATGAAAAAGAAAATATATATGCGTCCGGTGGTGGAGCAGCAAGCAATGTACGCAGCATGTCAGTTATTAAATATTAGTCTCTCTGATACTCCTGCTGACCCTATATATGGAGCAGATTAAACATGCTACTAAAGCAAACAATATAAGCAACCTTTTTAGTTAACTTTAAATAATAATCCTATGAAGAAATTTTCCTTTTTAGCACTCTGCCTATTGGCAAGTGCTGGGCTCTTCGCTCAAACGCAGGTTACTGCAGACAAAACGGGTGTTGACCTTCAAGCAGCTATTGATGCGGCTAAGGCAGGGGACACCGTGTATGTACAAGCCGGTACTTTCTACGGCAACTTCACCATGAAAGAGGGTGTTAATGTAATCGGCGGCTGGAATGCAGAGTTCACCGCTCAAACTGACTACGCTACTATCCTCGATGCACAAGCTAACGGCCGTGTACTCAACCAACCGGCTAACTTTACTACACTCACCGTGTGGGAGAACTTCACTATTCAGAATGGTGACCTGAAAGAGTTACCAGCCGACAAAGGCGGTGCAGGTGTGTTCTTGTGCAAGAAAGGTCAAGTAAAACACTGCCTCATTCAAAATAACACCTATTCTCATACCGGTTCATGTAATGGCGGCGGCGTAGGTAACGATGCAGTAGATGCAAATACAGATGTATTGGTTGATAATTGTATTGTTCGTAATAACAAGGCTTCCAACGGCGGTGGTGTTCGCGTTCGCGGTACAGTTATCAATTCTATCATTGAGAATAACCTCACAGAGGCTAACGCTGCCGGTGGTGTACACCTCCAGGGCGGTCGCCTGGTGAATTCTATTGTAAGAGGCAACACAGGTAAGGACACCGGCGGTGTGCGTGCGTATGGTACGTGCGAGGTAATCAATAACCTCATCTATGGCAATACCGCTGCAGGTACAATCGGTGGTTTGTCTATGGAGAGTAAAGCTTCTGTCGTTGTCGGAAATACTATCGTTTGCAATAACCAAAAAAACACTGGTAACGCTTCACGCTGTGGTGTGCGTATTAATGTGAACGCTGAAGCGCCATTCTACAATAATATCGTTTGGGGTAACATGGTGGACAGTGTGGTACAAGCAGACCAAATCAATTTCCTCTCTGCCTATAAGGATACTCACGCTCCTAATGTATTCAAAAACAATGCAGTTACTATAGCTGAGAATGTAGGTGTAGCTACCATTTTACTGCCTGCAGAGGTGAACCCTGGTTTCGCAGATATCGAAAACAATGACTTCCGTCTTGTAATTTCATCTGCTCTCGTTAATAAAGGCGATAACAGCCTCGTAACAGTAGAGAAAGACCTTGCAGGCAATGACCGCGTTATCAACGGAGCTATTGACCTCGGTGCTTATGAGCTCCCTGCTATCACCGTAGCGGCTGGCGCTGACCTACAAGCAGCTATCGACGCTGCCAAGGCTGGTTATACCGTATATGTACAAGAAGGTACTTACAATGGTAACTTCACCATGAAGGACGGCGTGAATGTAAGCGGAGGTTGGAATGCAGACTTTACTGCACAAACCGACTACGCCTCTATCCTCGATGCACAAGATAACGGACGCGTGCTTCACCAACCGGCTGCCTTTACTACACTAACGGTATGGTCTAACTTCACCATCCAAAATGGTAACTTGAAAGAGATTGCAGCTGACAAATTAGGCTCAGGTGTTGCGCTCAACAAGAAGGGTCAAGTAAAACACTGTCTCATTCAGAATAATACCTTTAGCTATACAAGTGGCAACTGCATGGGTGGTGGCGTAGGTAATGATGCTACTGATAAAAATACAGATGTACAAGTAGATAATTGTATCGTACGTAATAACAAGGCTACACACGGTGGTGGTATTCGCGTGCGCGGTACTGTTATCAACTCTATCGTTGAGAACAACCTCACTGAAGCTAACGCTTGCGGTGGCGTACACTTGCAAGGTGGACGATTGCTGAATTCTATCGTAAGAGGTAACACTGGTAAGGACACCGGAGGTGTGCGCGCGTATGGCAAGTGCGAGGTAATCAACAACCTCATCTGCGGTAATACCGGTACGAATACACTCGGTGGATTGTCTATGGAGAACAACCTATCTACAGTCATTGGTAATACCATCGTAGGCAATAATCAAAAGAGCGATTCTAACCCTTCACGATGCGGTGTACGTATTAATGTCAATAGTGACGCACCATTCTACAACAATATTGTTTGGGGTAACATGGTAAATGGCGTAGTACAAGCTGACCAAATCAATTTCCATTCAGACTATAAAGCAGAGCGCGCAGCTCGAGTATTCAAAAACAATGCTGTTACGCTGACGGAGAATGTAGGTGTTAATACAATCTTGCTGCCGGCAGAAGTGGACCCGGGATTCGCTGACATCGCTAACGCTGACTTCCGTCTCATATGGACATCTCCTATCCTCAACAAGGGGGACAATAGCCTCGTAACTGTAGAGCAAGACCTCGTAGGTGCTGCTCGTATCCAAGGATTGGCTGTTGACCCGGGTTGCTACGAATTACCATACTACACACTCACAGTAGCTCCATTCGAAAATGCTACACTCACAGTGAACGACATGCCTATGGTAGCAGGTGAATATCCGCTGCCACAAGGATTTACAGCTGCAGCTACTATCCTTGCTGCGGATGGTTACATTGTGAAGAATGTAATGGTGAACGAAACCGAAATTGTAGCTGTAGAGGGCGTATATACATTACCGGCACTCATGGCAAACACCGTAGTGACTATCAATGTAGA
>JAZNQB010000156.1:0-8668 GCA_045589995.1 Paludibacteraceae bacterium | reverse complement strand
AGGGAGACTCGCGTTCGGCAATTAGTCGCAATGGTCCATACCACTACCGCTTAATGGACGGGCTCCTAATGCCTCCGCTCTTCGGTCGGACTATCGTTATACTAGCAGTCCTCCCGATAAAATAAATTGTTCTACGCTCTTCGGTCGGACTATCACTGCGTTAGCAGTCCTCCCGATAGCCAGTTTTCACAAAAGCGGGTGCAAAGGTACAACATTTTTTTGAAATGTGCAAAAAAATTGTGCTTTTTTTTCAAAAAAATGCAAATTTAATCGTTTGAGCGCAGCAAAACACGGAAAATATTTGTCATAAGCCTTGTGCAAAGCGTTCCGCCTCCTCAATTTGGTCAATCTTGCCCACATCCATCATGCGGTAATCTTGGGGCACAAAAGCCTTTAGCACAGCGGACGGTTGCTCCCTATTCATATTCGCTTCGCAAATACTTAAATATAAATCAATCAAGGAGAACTTTTCTCCCTTCTCCGCTGCCATTTTATCCAAGAAATCGAAAATAGCAGGATTGAGTAACTGCATTCCAGAGAAAGCTAATCGTTGAAAACCACTCTGCCCTTGCAAGGAAGTTGGGCGCAGTTCGCCTGTCGCGATATTCGTCCAACCGCGCAGCGTTTGGTTCTCATCAAACAAAAGATAGCGTTGTGTCTGTCGCTGCGAAACGACAAGCGTACCCATCGTTTGCGGGTCATACGCAGCACAAAGAGCCGATATATCTATATTGCTCAGTATATCCACATTACAAGCGAGGATAGGCGTTTGGTCATCGTCCGAACGAAGCAGTAAGTCTTTGGCTTTGCGCAAACCGCCACCTGTCTCCAAGAGACAATCGCGTTCATCCGACACTTGGACAGAACATCCCCACCCCTCATGAGTTTGAATAGCTTCGATAATCTTATCCGCAAAATGATGTACATTAACCACTATATTGGTTATGCCTGCGGCACGCAAACGCTCTATTTGCCACTGCAGCAGTGGTTTGCCTGCTATAGGCACGAGTGCCTTAGGAAGTGTGTCAGTAAGGGGTTTGAGACGCGTACCCAAGCCCGCAGAAAAAATCAATGCGTTCATAGTCAGTTTTCAGTGGTCAGTTTTCAGTTTGTGATAATATTCTATCAACACCTCTTTCGCGGTGGATAAGATGGACACGCACGCCATACTTGGCATGCAAGCGCTTGGCTGTATATTCGGCACAATAGACAGAACGGTGCTGACCACCTGTACAACCAAAACAAACCTGCAAATGCGTAAAACCGCGCTCCAAGAACCGCTCTACATGATGGTCTATCAGTTTATCCACCGATTGTAGGAAAGTGATTATCTCGCCGTCTTGCTCCAAGAAGTCGATGACTGGTTGGTCTAATCCCGTCAGTTGTTTATATTGCTCATACTTACCCGGGTTATGGGTAGCACGGCAGTCGAAGACATACCCACCTCCATTTCCGCTTTCATCGTTTGGTACGCCCTTCTTGAATGAGAACGAATAGACAGTCACCGTCAGCGCACTCTGCGCAGAAATGCTATTCGGAGAGTGCTTCTTAATGGTCGTTTCCGCAGCAAATGAGTTGGAGAGTTGCGATGCCAGCGTACACAGATACGGATAGTCATTACCCAAGCACTCAAGCACTTCGCGTAAGTTACGCAGCGCATTAGGCACAGACTGTATAAAATGCTGCTTGCGCTCAAAGAAGCCCCTATACCCATATGCACCTAAGACCTGCAATGTGCGGAAGAGCACGAAATGCGGAAGGGCTTCTTTCCATGCTTGCTTATCGAGGGATGGCAGGAGTGATTGTAATTCATTGAGATAAAGTTCTATTAATTCCTCGCGGAGCGCAGCAGGTATATTGGCTTTGGCTTGCCATAAGAATGATGCCACATCGTACTGCGTAGGTCCGCGTCGTCCACCCTGAAAATCAATAAAGAATGGTTGTCCATCTTTAATCATCACATTACGGCTCTGACAATCACGATAAAGAAAACTATCTGCCGGTTGTGCCAAGATGACTGCTGTCAAACGGTCAAATTCATCTTCCAATAGAGGTTCGGAGAACTCTATCTTGGTTCCCTTAAGAAAACAATACTTGAAATAATTGAGGTCCCAACGGATAGCGCGTTCATCCATAGCGGGAACAGGAAAACAATACGACCAATCCAGCCCCTCTGCTCCTTTAATCTGTACATGTGCGAGAGCGCGTAGCGTGCGCGTTAAGAGTTCTTTCTCTTCAGGCAAGAAACACCCCGTCTCGCGCCCATGCTTAATAGCGTCAAAGAGCAATACATCGCCTAAATCTTCCTGGGTATAAGTCATCTCATCTTCGCTCACTGTATAGACACAAGGGACAGGCAGACCTTTGGCGACAAAATGCCGTGATATATAAATAAAGGCTCTATTCTCCTCCTTATTCGTTCCTTCCACACGAATAAGTGTATTTCCTTGCGCATCTTTTTCGCGGGAATAGCGTCTGTTACTGCCCTGCTGTATAATGGTTTGGCTCATACTTTCATTTGAATAGCATGGTGAATACATGTCACTTTGCATGGTCCTATGATATTTTCCAAAATACCATCGGCTTCAAACATAATATGTTTTTTATAGTTCACTTCAAAGTCTTTTCCTATCAGCGGATACACAAAATCCAATTCAGACAATTTACCATTAAAGAGGCGTGGAATAGCTTGCATGATTTGCCCGAAAGTAGGTTTGCGTAAGAACATAGCATGGAATACGCCATCCTGCGGGTCTGCGTCCGGATTTTGCCGAATACCTCCTCCCGAATAAGGTCCATTACCTATATTCATTGTGAATAGATAATCACACACTGCTTCTTTTCCATCCACTGTAATAGTCATTTTTTGTGACTTATGCTGCATGACAGCCAGCAAGAGTCCAAAGAGATAATTCACGAAGTGACTACCTATATAATGCTTTAGGTTCTCCGCCTTGGAGCAAGTGAGCGGATCCAATCCAAAGCCAACTGAGTTGATAAAATAACGGTGATGCTCAATCCCATTCCTCCAATAAGTGACACATCCGATGTCGATAGGATGCGCTGTGCCTTCGAAGAAACGGCGGAGACTCTCCTTGTATTTCTTATTTAGATTCCAATACCGCGCCCAGTCGTTTCCTGTACCTCGCGGCATGAGACCTATTTGTATCTTACTTCGCTGCTCGGCAGTAAGGTTTGCGCGCATAATACCATTGATAGTTTCCGAGAGAGTACCATCACCTCCTAAGACTAATATCTCGTCATAGCCCTTTTCTGCCAACTCTCTTCCTAATTCAATAGCATGCCCTGCGTATTTAGTAACGCGATAAGTAAATGGTTGGTGTCGCTTACGCAGCAGTTTCCATAGATATATACGCTGCATTCTAAACGCGCGTTTACCTGATTTGGGATTGATAATAATTCCTAACATATCTCTTGCTTCCAATTATTTCTGGGGGCAAAGGTACTAAAAAAAAAGCACACTACCAAAAAATAGTGTACTTTTATACAAAAAACGCTGCCTACGCAGCGCTTTATTGTTTTTTACTTGAAGTATTCAGTTACTTTATCGTTCAATACGATTTCCTCTTGGAAGATGTAAGCACCTGTCTTAGGAGACTTAACCATCTTGATGCACTTGCTGTGCGCACGACCAGAGTTACCGGTTTGAAGGGTTGCGACCGCTTTCTTTGCCATAGTTCAAATCCTTTCGTTACATGGTTAATTACTTAATCTCCTTGTGAAGAGTGTATTTCTTCAAATAGGGATTGTACTTTTTCAACTCCAAACGATCTGGAGTATTCTTGCGGTTCTTAGTAGTAATGTAGCGAGACATACCTGGAACACCGCTGGCTTTTTGCTCTGTGCACTCAAGAATTACTTGTACGCGTGCTTCTTTTGTTTTCTTTGCCATTGTTTACTCCTTTCGTTTTAGAGATAGCCCTTCTGCGCAGCCTTTTTCAGCGCGTTATCCAGACCAATCTTGTTAATAGTTCTCAGACCAGCTGCACTCACGTTCAGCTCGATCCATGCATCCTGTTCTACCCAGTAGAACTTGCGACGGAAGAGGTTCACATCAAAGCTGCGCTTGGTATGGCGCTTTGAATGCGAAACATTGCATCCGATCATGGCTTTCTTGCCTGTAATTTGACAAATCTTCGACATTTTAGTATATATATTTATTATTATTTTTCGAGCCAAAAGGATGGACACATACGCCCATCTACACAAAAATTCGTGCAAAGGTACTATATTTTTATGAAATACGCAAATATTTTTAGAAAAAAAAACTTTTTTTTCGCATTTCCATACTTTTTAGGTCTTTTTTTTCAGTCCCATGAGTATGTTTAGAAAGTATCGTCATTTTTTTTGTCAGTTGTGTTTCTTTGGCACGATTATTGTTGCTTTACAAGTAACAAAATCAATATAAACCATTAAAACAAAACACAACAATGACAAAGAAATTTATCTGCCCTATTTGCGGCTATGTACACGAAGGAACCGAGGCACCCGAGCGTTGCCCACAATGCAAACAAATAGTAGAATGGAAAGAAGTTGACGAGAGTGCTGGTATCGTCTTTGCTTGCGAGCACATTATTGGTGTAGCAAAGAACACTGACGATCAGATGAAAGCAGACCTCAATGCACATTTCATGGGTGAGGCTACCGAGGTAGGTATGTACCTGGCTATGAGCCGTCAAGCTGACCGTGAGGGTTATCCTGAGATTGCAGCAGCATTCCGTCAATATGCTTTTGAGGAAGCAGAGCACTGCGCTAAGTTCGCAGAGTTATTAGGCGAAGTGGTATGGGATACGAAGACCAACCTTGAGAAGCGCATGATGGCTGAAGCGGGTGCATGCGAGGATAAGTTCCGCATCGCTAAGCGTGCTAAGCAGTTAGACCTCGACGCTATCCACGACACCGTGCATGAGATGGCGAAAGATGAGGCTCGTCACGGCAAAGGATTCGAAGGCTTATACAAGCGTTATTTCGGAAAATAACAACTGCCATTATGGCATATTACTGAATTATTCCACCGCCAATCAGTAATCCATCTTGATAAAAGACAACTGATTGACCTGGTGTAATACCCCAAACGGGAGAGGAGAAAAAGACCTCTCCTGTTTTTTGTTGGTCATCGACTTGGAGTTGCGCCTCAACAGGTGTTGTTCGATAGCGAATTTTAGCCATCAGAGGTCTATCGGAACGGAAAGGGCGCAATGGAGCCTTTATTTGAAAACACAAATGAGAGGCATACATATCATCATTGGTTCCTAATGTAACACGATTTGTACTTGCATCAATATGCGTGACATAGGCGGGATGTCCGAGTGCTATTCCAAGTCCCTTACGCTGCCCTATCGTATAATTGACAAAACCCTTATGTTTTCCCAAAACTTGCCCCTGCAAGTCAATATACTCGCCCTCGCGCACGCGTTCATTATATTCGGGCACATTCGCGCGCAGGAAAGAGCGATAGTCATCGTCCGGGATAAAACATATCTCTTGGCTTTCACGCTTCTTGGCTAATGCTTCATAGCCATGCTGGTGTGCTATTTCGCGTACTTGTTCTTTCGTCAATCCGCCTAATGGGAAGATCGTTCGTTTGAGGTTATCCTCCGTGAGCATCCACAAGAAATAAGTCTGGTCTTTCTGCGTATCTACGGCATTGGTAAGGTACAGATGTCCATCCCGTTCGCGTATCTGTGCGTAGTGTCCTGTGGCAATATGGTCACAGTTAAGTTCATCGGCAATGCGTATCATCTCTCCCCATTTGATATAACTATTACATAGCACACATGGATTAGGCGTGCGTCCCGCCATGTACTCCTCTATAAAATTGCGTATGACGCATTGATGGAATGGTTCACGGAAATCCGCTATATGGTGCTCTACACCTAATCGCGCTGCATTCTGCTTTGCTTCCTCTACAGCAGCGAGTGAGCCGCAGCCGTTCTTCTCTTCTGAATCGCCGTATGTACGGAAAGTGACGCCTATGACTTCATAACCTTGCTCAATGAGGAGCATAGCACTCACGGTAGAGTCTATGCCACCAGACATTCCTAAAAGAACTCTATTGGATTTGAGATTAGGCATTTTTCTTAATGAATAATGAACAATGAATAATGAATAATTAACTTTGCATATCTACGAGTTTGGTATAGAAACCATTGCGCGCATAGAGTTGGTCATGCGTACCGCTTTCCACTATTTGTCCTTCGTGCATGACGCATATGAGGTCAGCGTGCTTGATAGTGGATAGTCGGTGTGCTACGACGAGTGATGTACGCTCTTTCATAAGGTTTTCGAGTGCCCCTTGTACTAATCTTTCGGACTCGGAATCCAATGCCGAAGTAGCTTCGTCAAGGATGAGTATTGGTGGGTTTTTGAGTACGGCTCTGGCGATGCTCAGTCTTTGTCTTTGTCCGCCGGACAAGCGTGTTCCTCTATCTCCAATGACTGTCTCGTAGCCGTTCTCTGTCTGCATAATAAATTCATGTGCGTTCGCCACTTTAGCTGCTTGTTCTAGTGCCTCTTGCCAACTCATGCCATTGGGTGCAGGAGTGGATAAATCCACCCCGAAAGTAATATTATTATATATTGTGTCATTGAATAGGATTGGTTCTTGAGACACTATTCCCATCAATGCGCGCAGGTCATGCGTAGTAAATTGGCGTATATCTACCCCATCAATCGTCACTGCCCCTTGTGTGGGTTCATAGAAACGCGGCAAGAGGTCGGTGAGTGTTGTTTTTCCGCTTCCTGACTGCCCAACCAATGCGACTGTTTGCCCTTTGGTGATGGAAAGGTTGATATCTCGGAGCACTTCTCTATCCGATTGGTATGCGAAAGAGAGGTTCTCGAAAACTATTTGATGATTGAAAGCTGCTGGTTGTGGTGTAGTAGGTTCGTCTATCGTAGATTGTGTATTGAGTATTGCATCAATGCGTTCGAGGGACGCCAATCCTTTACGAATACTATAAGAGGCTTTGCTAAGGTCCTTGGCGGGATTGATGATAGAATAGAAGATGACCAGATAATAGATGAATGTAGCCGCGTCAATAGTAGTACTCTCATTGAGTATGAGTATTCCTCCGAACCACAAGATGATAGCGATGAGGGCAGTACCTAAAAACTCAGAAAGCGGGTGTGCCAGGTAATAGCGTCTATTGATGCGATTGAAAGTAAGGCGTGTGGCATTGATAAGTTTTTCGAATCGGTTACGCAATTTATCCTGCGCATTAAATCCTTTCACTACGCGTAGGCCCAATAATGTCTCATCCACGGACGAAAGAATCTCCGCGTTCTGCTCTTGTCCATGTTTGGATGCTTTTTTGAGCGAGCGGCCTATGCGTCCGATGAAGAAGACAGCGACAGGCATGAGGAGGAGCACAAAGAGTGTGAGTTGCCATGAGATGCAAAGGAGTGTGATGAGATAGACGAGTATCATCACGGGGTTTTTGAATAATATATCCAATGCAGACATGATGGATGCCTCTACTTCATTAACATCATTGGTCATGCGTGAGATGACATCTCCTCTTCTTGCCTCCGTGAAATAGCCCATAGGCAACGAAAGAATCTTATCGTATAGTGCTTTTCTAAGGTCTCTCAGCACGCCTGTTCGTAATGGCACCATGTGGTAGTTTGCCAGCCACGCTGTTGCGCATTTGATGCCTGTCATGACCACTAAAAAGAGTCCGACCATCAGCAGTACCACACTTGCACCTCGTGTAGCTATTTGTTCATTGAGCAGGTAGTACATATTATTGCGCAGCGCGTCTATCATTGCTTCCACGCCTTGTACTTGCTGCACATCCACCCACTCCACCTCATTGGTAGTAACGCCAAAAAGGATATATAAGACAGGTATGATTGCCGCGAAAGAGAAGAGTGATAGGATAGTTGAGAATAGATTGAAGAATATATTCCAAATCATTCTATTCTTATAGGGCGGTACGAAACGGCGTATGAGTGCAATTATTTTCATTTCTTTCGGTTGTTTTCTCGAATATATGTTAATATCTTTTTATCAAAGACATCTGCGTCTGTTCGGAATTGTACTGTGATAGGCAATACGCATAGTGGGATATTGAGTGCTTGCAGTTGTTCGGGTAGTGTAGTATTTGCCAATCGCTGCATATCTTTCTCTGTCGTGATGACGAAATCCACTTTGGTTGCTTGCTTAATGATATTTTTCACATCGGCTTTTTTATAGGCATAATGGTCAGCAAAAGTCATTGTTATTGCTTGTGGGTATAGCGAGCGCACATGATTGATGAGGTACTGTGGTTGCGCTATACCGCATAGGATAAGTGGTACCCCTTTGTGGTCTATAGGTGGATAAGTCATCGAGGTGAAATGTAGTTGCTGAAAGACGGGCAACCTCAGTTTGTTATCCACCACACGCATGTCTATGGGTTGCATCGTAGTTGGACATTTGGTAATGACTATCACATCTGCTTTATGTGCTCTATTAGGCAGGTCTCTCAAAGTACCATATGGCACGAGATGGTCATCTGTATAAAGCTTATCGTAGGTAGAGAGCAGTATATTTAGTCCACATTCCAATGGTCGATGTTGGAAAGCATCGTCGAGTAGCACCACATCCAAGTGTTCTATATGTCGTTGCAGCAGTTCTATTCCTTTGCTTCTCTTCTCGCATACT
>JAZNQB010000155.1:0-7458 GCA_045589995.1 Paludibacteraceae bacterium | reverse complement strand
CCATAGCAGGCACCAACCATCCTCGGTCACCTCCCAAGAGTTCGGCAGGTCCATGCGGACAAGCAAAAGACACACATGGCAATCCACACCACATAGCTTCTATCAGCGCTAAGGGCAACCCCTCATATCGGGAAGAAAGAACAAACAACGAAGCCTCGTTATATTCTTCTACCATATTTTCCACCCTACCTGCTAACACCACATTACTCAATTGTAAATCCTTGATTTGCTGTTCCAACGCTGCGCGCTGAGCACCTTCTCCCACGATGCGCAAAGTCCAATCCTTTGTACATTGTACATTGTCCCTTTGTACATTGTTCCATGCCTCTAACAACATATCAAAACCTTTCTGCTCATGCAAGCGACCTACAGCCAACAGCGTCTTTATACTCTGTACTCTATACTCACTACTCAATACTCTGTACTTCATCGCACATGGATTAGGTATGCACTTCACATTCGCACATCCCGCTTGCTGCCAATCTTGCTTATCACTCTCTGTCAGCACAATAATCTGCTCCACAGAACGCACATCGCGTACCAACTGCCAAGTACGAATACGACCCAATAAGTGCCAAAACCAACCCGTATGATTAGCATCCAATAACTGCTGACGATGGTCTTTCGCAAAATGGAACTCCACCATTGTACGACATGGAAGAGAAGAAATAAACGACACCTCTTTTCCGCCCAAGGAGATACACAAGTCTATCTCATTTGCACGGATATAATTCACCAACGCGCGCTTATATGCACGCATGCGACGCGCGTGACCTATATATTTAGAAAGGAGAGGTTTATGATAGTCCGCATTAAAATCAATCCCGAATGCCTCTACTCGCACACGCTCATCTAATTCAAAATATACATCGGACTGCCCTACTGGCGTTAGTTCAGTAGTAATAATCGTTATCTGGTAATCTGTATGCGCCGCCAACCAATTCACTTTTTGCGTCAGCACACGCTCCATGCCACCACTATTATAAAGATGAGGAATACAATACACTATTCGCATGGTGCTTCCTCCTTTCTCTGCCCTATACGACGGAACCAATGCCCAATGCGCGTCTGATTTTTAGAAACAGTCATCACTATCAACAAGAGCAACAAACTCCAAGTCACCAATCGCGGGTCGAACAAAAGCGGGGCACGCGGATAAATAAGCGCGTGACTGACCAGCAAGAAATACATCAGATACCAATACACGCTCTTGTGTGCTCTATAGTACGACTCTTTCACCCATACGCCAATCAGGAACATCGCTATAGCTGTGCCCACCGCACCAAACGAACGGAAAGCCTCACCTATCATATTCGTACCCGTACCCCAAGTAGCATCTGGACCCAAAAACAAATAGGATGGTAAATCACCACCATGCAACATCTGTGGCGGAACATCGGAATTGGCAATAATATGACCGGCCAAACCAGGAATAGGAGAACTGATATCTAATAGCATGCCTTGAAACCAAGTCAAGTCATTCTCTTGCGCCCAACCAAAAAGACGGAAGAGGTTGACATCATTCACTATCAAATCTTCGTATATATCCCAAAACTCCTCTAACTTCATCTGAGCCAATTTCTCTTGCCATGCCCCTACATCCAGTCCTTCGGTGCGCAACTTCATGACAAGGAAGAGTGCTATACTGCCGCCCACTACCAATAATGCCACCACCCACCATTTGAGATGGTAAACATACATACTAAATCCCACGATAAGCACTAATGCCAAGCCTACAGCCAACTGCCTACTACCAGTAGAAAGCAAGATAAGCATGAACGCAGCTATCACAAGCAAATAGAACCACCATTGCTGCTTAGGCAATCGGAATACAAAAATAGCCATCAAGTAGCATCCGATAGTGAAGATATTGTTGAAATAACTATATATTCCCACATCGCGCAAGTTGCTTCCCTCCGCATACACACTCTGCAATGCTGCCAATCCACCTGTCACCACAAAGAGTACCCAACTCACTATCGTAATTCCAAAAAACCATATATACTGCCGCATGGTGATAGTGAAAGTAGGGACTGTCGGTTCCTCACGCTGCAATTGTAATATACGCGTCGCACCCAACATATACCACGCGTAACCAAAATAAGCAAGGGCTGTGGCACGCGTCACAAAATTATCATTGAAAGCAAAAGAGAAAAACGACCAATAGATGCGTTCCGTAGGAGCATAGAAGACAGGGTAAACAAAGTTTACAAGGAAGAAAGAGAGCATGAAGAAGAACTCAAAACCCAACCAATGCTTGCGCTTATTCGTAGCAAAATAAAGCACATTCTGCACAATGAAACAACCCATCAGCAATACGCTATAATCATAACTATATGTCCACGGCGCCTGAATATACAGCACCGTAGCCAAAATAGCAAAAGCAATATTAAATAGATAGGTCAGCATCTTTTCTCAAAATCTCATCTTACTCTTTAATCGGCAAAGCATATACATTCCCCACGAGAGCAATCCAAACAAAGGTTCTGCACCCCACACGCTCATCGCTTTCTCACGCCCACTAACGGATACAGAAGGTCGATGGATTGCCTGCCAATGATAGCCACATACCATTCGCTGCTCACAACGCGACAGACATAAGCGCGGAGCAACATGCGTGTAAATAGCATAATCCTGTCGTATATTACGCCCCTCATATTCCGCACCGCCAGACACTTTATTCGTATGCTGACGAAAACGATTAAGCGGTTCTGCTATATAAGTCACTTTGCCTTGCAATGCCAAACTTATCCAGAATAAACGATCCCCACTCGCACTATATTGCTTTACATGCTGCATATCCACCCCACCTAATGCCGAACGGCGAAAAAGCACAGCACTCGCATTACAGATATGACTATAGCCCAACAAGTATTTCTTGATAAACGACACTCCATCCATCACAAAATCACTCTTCCACTGCTTATCACGATTACGAGGAATAATCACACCACGCTCATCTATCCACTCACTATGCGCAAAAGCAATCAGCGCATCCGACTGCTCCAACGCACTCACTAATCGAGATACAAGCGTACTATCCGCTACATCATCACTCTCCGCAATCCAGATATAATCACCCGTCGCCAAAGACAAGCCTTTCTCCCATTGCATGAAAGTATTACCGGAATTGGTATCATTGAGAATAACATGCTTTACCTCAGGACGAGCGGCATACTCGTTGAGTATCACTCTACTCTCGTCTATGGAAGCATCATCCAATAGAATAACTTCTTTATTCGCATAATCTTGCGCAAATATACTATCCAACCGCTCGCGTAAAAACGGAGCGTGATTATAATTAGGCATGATTATGCTTACTTTCTTCATAGTATATAGAACTCTTTTTTACATAAAAAGCGCACAAAGATACTACTTTTTTTGCATATAAGCAAAAAATTAATGTTTTTTATACAAAAAAGCCCGAAACTTGCGTTCCGGACTTCCTTTTTCGGTATTTCGATGCGTTGCACCGACCTTCCGATTTCTTAAGCCTCAGCCTCTGCTGGAGCCTCACCATTAGCCTCTGCTTCTGCAGCAGCAGCTTCCTGTGCAGCCTCTTGTGCAGCAGCAGCCAACTCAGCAGCGGCAGCAGCACGCTTCTCTGCCAATGCAGCAGCTTTTGCCTTATTGGTCTCTACCTCTTGAGCGAGGAGAGCCTTTGCAGCAGCAGCCTTCTTGTCAGCCTCAGCTTGGCTAATCTTGCCATTCTTAGCATCCTTTTGAGCTTTCCAAGCATCGAAACGCTTTTGAGCTTCCTCCTGACTGAACGCACCTTTTGCTACACCACCATTCAAGTGCTTCATAAGAAGTACACCCTCATTAGAAAGGATAGTACGCACGGTGTCTGTTGGCTCTGCACCTACACCCACCCAATACAATGCGCGCTCAAAATTGAGGATTACAGTACCAGGATTAGTGTTTGGATTGAATGAACCAATACGCTCAATAAACTTGCCATCACGTGGCGCACGGCTGTCTGCTACTACGATGTGGTAGAAAGCATAGTCTTTGTGACCATAACGAGCCAAACGAATTTTTGTTGCCATTTGTTTGTGTTGTTTTATGGGCGTCGGATTACGCGAATCCATACCCGGGTTAATAAATGAATGACGTGCTTTTTACACGAAAAAGCGTGCAAAGGTACTGCAAAAAAATCAAATATACAAATATTTGGACAAAAAAGTGCAACATTCTTGCTTTTTTCATTTATTTTCCGTAATTTTGCACCCACTTTCTATAAAAATATCTATATGCCAACAAAAGAACGAAATAGATCCATCGACATCCTCCGCGCCATTGCTATCATATTAGTGGTTATAGGTCATATGTACCCTGTCCCTGGTTGCGAATGGCTACAAGAAAACTTCCGCGCCGGAAGTTATCGTTTAGCCATCTTTCTATTTATCAGTGGTTACCTCTTTCGAGACATGGAGTGGAAAGACTATGGCTCCTTCACACTACGGAAAACGCGGAGTTTGGTACTTCCGCTAATTGGATGGAATATTGTGTATGCCGGTATTGTGAGTTTAATCAATCTGCGCCACCCCGCTAACTATCTACCGCCTACCGCTCAGATGTGGACTCTACACGAATTGCTAATCGAACCATTCGTAGTGGGACATCAATGCCTCTTAAACTTAGCCACATGGTTCGTAGGACTGCTATATCTCACATTGCTTATTTTCGGTATCGCACATCTTATTTGCAAAAAACTACCTGAATGGGCAATGCTTCTATTATATACAGGTATCGCTTTCTTGAGTTTATGCTGTGCGCGTTTCTTACCCCATAGCGGTATTTACCTCGTGCTGATGCGTATTGGATTAGCATTATTCTTTGTACAGTTAGGCCGCTGTTTCCGCATATATATAGAACCGCTTATCCGAACGCGTAAATTATGGTGGATAATCATACTATTAGGCCTTGCTTGGTGTATCTCCGTCTATGGCAAGGAGAATTCATATATATGGCTATTCTTTAATTTTAGCGGTAATGTACTACGACCATTATTGGCTGGTACATTCGGCTGTTTATTCTGGATGGTTGCTGCTATGCAAATTGCAAAATGGATACCACAAAATAGAGTAGAAAGAGCCATCAGTAATGGTACATGGTCCATTATGACCAACCATTTATTAGTACGATTTATGTGTTGCTGGGCTTTTGTACATTTCTTTCCAGAGTATGGTATGCGGGATGCTTTCAGCAATGATTTTTGGTTCTTCCCTCGCAGCGCTAACTTCGTATCTTGGTTTACAGTACTCTATTTTGCAGTATTATCATTAGAGATTGTACTTCCTGTCTTATGGCAACTCGGTTTTGACCGATTCAAAGAACGAGCCCGCACCATCTTTCGAACACTCACCAACCAAGCTAAATAATTCCTTTTAGTATCAAAACAGCAATCCTTACCATAGGATAACCATAACATACCCATAGGATAACCATAAGATAACACCTCCAAAAGTGCATTTTTACGCTTTATACTATATATACTAAAGTATATATACTTTTAACTATTGTATTTGCATCTTTTATGTGTACTCATATAATACATTTCTATTTTTCACTTACTTTACTATCAAAATCGATATATTATGTGTGCGAAGATTCCACATCAGTACACAAAAGCTAATCTCCTGCAAACAAGATACATACAATAAGCTTATCATACAAATTAGTGATAAAGAAAAGCAACTACTATTGCATAATTCGTTTTTCTATTGTACCTTTGCAGCGAATTTCAAAACCAAAGTATATGGAAACAACTGAATCCTTCCTCAATCTCATTATTTTCTTCGGCATTGGAATGTATGTTTTAGTTCTTATTATTTGTATTATAGGCACTCGAGGAATTTTTCTCAAACGCCAACTAACAGACCTACGAATAAAAATGGCTATCTATCAACGCGAAGAAGCGTGTAGATACCAACTACTCATCAAACAAATTCAACAACAAAAAGGCAACAATGCTTTAGATGATTTACAGCATTTATTTGCCGATAAAATCAAAAAACTCAAGCACCAATACCCTGCATTGACAGAAACGGACATTCAAGTAGTTACACTCATCGGATTAGGAGTAAGCAACACAGACATACTTCAACTCGCAGACATATCTAAACGAACATACTACAAGCGACGACAACTCATTGCACAAAGAATGAATACTACTGCCGCACAGTTAGACCAAATAGCACAAAACGCTTTCGCCACTAAAACAAAATAATTATGACACACTCTATAAGAAAAACGCTCCTCTTTATTGCCAGAGAAATAATTACACTTTTGCCTGTACTTGCCTATACTGGATTTTATTATTACGATAGGCATTTCGAAGTAAGTTTTAAATGGTTTGTAATTTTCAATAGCACATTCTTATGCATCTATACGCTCATAATCTTATTATCAAGCAAAATCAAAAGACCTATAACCTTAACCGAAGAAGAACGCAATCTATCGCCAGACATGTATCCCGATTACAGCAGTTCCATTGATTGGCTTAGTGTGATTATATGGGCTGTCTCGAGTTTTCTTACTGGTATCATTTTATTTAGTCACAGGGGGCTCATTGTTGCCATTGTGATGGCTTCTTTAACATCTCTTGCTACAATGGTTATCTTTTATTTATTTTCCTCACGCAACAAGTACACTATCCAAGAAAACATTCTACATATTCAAGAATATGAATGGTCTCATTTAACTACCGACTTATACATCCCGATAGACAATATAGAAAAAGTATATATATCTGATTTCCTAATAACGACACCAAGTGTTGTCATTACTGTAAATGGTATTGAGCGCAAACTACGATGCACATCATACGCCGAAGAACTCGCACATGCAATCGCAATCAGGATTAAACAACAATAGTATCATCTATAGACTTTTCAGAAAAAATCGCTTGACGGCGATTTTTTCTTGCATATGTGCAAAAAAAGCAGTACCTTTGTGCTGTAAAAAACATGCACTATGCAACCAAAGACTAAACAAAAACTCAAATTGGGCATAACTGTTGCGGTGGGTATCCTATACCTTATCGTGCCTACAGACTTACTACCCGACACCATGCCCTTAATTGGCTGGATAGATGATATCATCGCCATCCTACTGGTTATTGCTAACGCGGTGAGAGTAACCAACAAACTCAAAAACAATAACTAAACACCACTATTATGACTAAAAAGATTCTTTTTATATGTCACGGCAATATATGCCGCTCGCCGATGGCAGAGTTCATCATGAAGCATTTGGTAGAAACATCCGATGAAATCGCACAGAATAGCACTTTTAAGATCGCCTCTGCTGCTGTTTCTACCGAAGAGATCGGAAACGACATTTATCCGCCAGCTAAATGTACACTTGCTGCACATGGCATTCCTTTCTCTCGCCGTGGAGCAAGACAGATGACCAAAGCCGATTACCACTATTACGACTACATCGTTTGCATGG
>JAZNQB010000154.1:0-12701 GCA_045589995.1 Paludibacteraceae bacterium | reverse complement strand
GGTGCGGTCGAACCCTCTTCGAATTGGAAGATACCATTCGTCAAGTCAAGGCCGCTACAAAACACCTCACGGGACTCAAGATAGCCATCATGGGATGTATCGTCAATGGTCCAGGTGAGATGGCGGACGCCGACTACGGATATGTAGGTGCAGGCAGAGGTCGCGTCAGTCTCTACAGAGGAAAAGAATGCGTGCAGAAAAACATCCCGCAGGAAGAGGCTGTCGAGCAGTTGTTGGCACTGATTGAGAGTGACCGAAACGCAAAGTAAACCTTATTTATAAGAAATGATGGCATCCAACGAAAGCAATATTATCATTTATAACACGCTTGACGGCCGCGCGTTGTAAAGAATTTCTTTACTACTGCCTCTGACGGCAAGCAGTATAATAGATCCCGTGAATGCCATCTATGAGCAGTTCAATGCCCGCCGCAAGGCTTTCGCCGCCGCCGAAGCCGACCGCGAGGAGCAGTTGGAACTTTCCGCAGCCACAGACGAAGACTTAGCCGCGTTGCAGAGTTCGGCAGAAAGAAGAGAGAAAATATAAATATACTATTATGACTGAAAAAGGTGGACTTGGGAGCCGAGTTAAAATCTTAAAATTCGGCAATTTTTAGAAGGCGTTGAGAAGATGTATTACATAGCACTTGCATAGCATCTGCATAGCACACACATAGCATTTGCCCCCGACAGGGTGAAATCTTAAAAATCGGCAATTATTGCGGCAAAGCCGCACTAAACAAGAAAAATGCCACAAAAATGATGTACGCCCTTGCGTATGTCATTTTTTTATTGTAACTTTGCAGCCGTAAAATTGTCTGGCAATGAGTGAATCCTCATTTATTATATCCCCTTTATCGGCGGATTTTTCGGACGTATGGTCAAAGCCTGAGTTGCTGTCTTCGGAAGGGCACAACGCGCTGTATGTAGCAACTCGTTTCGGGCGCAAGTATGTGCTGAAAGCCTTGGCAGAACCTTATCGTGAATCCACACCGCACATCGAACTGCTCCGCAAGGAGTTTACTATCGGAGTCGGAGTGGACCATCCGAATATTGTCCGTCTGCTTGATTTCGGGCACATGGATTCCATCGGCTGGTATATCCGGATGGAGTATATCGACGGCATCACGCTGAATCAGTTCCTTGAGACGACCCCGCCTGCTGCTATCCGTTGCCGCATTATTGAGCAACTCCTTGACGCCCTTTCTTGTCTGCATGAGCGGCAAATTATCCATCGGGATATCAAACCGTCTAATATTCTCATTACCCGTAATGGCTCTACAGTCAAACTGATTGATTTCGGAGTGTCCGATACGGATGATTACGTTACTTTTAAGCAGCCTGCCGGTTCGATGGCATATATAGCGCCGGAACAATTAGCTGGTCAACCTATAGACAACCGCGCGGATATCTATTCCGTGGGAAAAATCATCTCCCTTCTTTTCCCGCATCGCTACAGATATATTGCCCGCAAATGCACACGCGCGAACCCCGCAGATCGTTATTCTTCATGCGCACAGGTAGCGCGGGTTATGCGTATAGCTGACCGATTGTGTCTATGGTTGCCGGTGTCACTTCTCTTGTTAGTTATACTATGCCTCGCAGGATGGCTCATGTATGCCGAATACAGGCAAGCCGAAATCAAACATAGCGAACAGGAGCAGAGTCTTTCTGCCAACATTGACTCCCTTCTCAAAGTGAATGAAGAACGCCAAACCAAGGTGGATTCTCTAAATCGCGTGGTGGATGATTTGGAGAAACAAATCAATGTCCCTTCGCCTCAAGCGATATTGGATGCCAAAGCGCGGCAAATGTATGCTGATTATATCCGTTCTACGCGCATCGCGATTTCAAAAAGAGACACGGATACTTTGTTGCAAAACCATCCAACCCCTGCCGATTTGTTCTGGCAACGCAGAGAAGAGATTTTGGATTCTATTTCGGATGATGAACTAAAGAGCTATTTCGATAGCCGTTTGCGGCATCATCATTCTACAATATATATGCCGTTTATCAGAGAGATTGCGGGTGAGCGGGCTAAGTTTATGCCTTCCCCGAACGATTGGCATCAGATGGGGATAGATATGGGTTTTGGAGTATGGTAATAATGAAATACTATGAATAAGAATGCACCGGAAATAATCCAGTTACGCTTGGATGTCGAGCAGCGAGCTGGTTTTCGTCCGTCTTCTCCGGCGGATTTTGAGACGCTGATTTTAAAGATATGGGAAGTTCTCCACGAGAATATAGCGCTCAGTACGTTGGAACGGCTGTGGGGCTATGTGGACGGAGCAGAAAATACGCGTCAGTCCACGCTTGATCTCCTTGCTCGTTTTGTCGGTCATCGGGACTGGAGAGACTATCTGGAACAGCTGACCAAGAAAGAGCAGGGTAGCAGCCATAGTTTTATCGGAGAAGGTGTCCATACTCAGGATTTACAACCGAATCAACGAATAGAGGTCACATGGCTTCCTAACCGCCGTTGCGTCTTCCGCTATTTGGGAGATATGCATTTTGTAGTGGAAGAATCAATTCACTCCAAACTGCAAGTCGGCGACACCTTTATCTCGACCTTTTTCCTCAAAGGTCAGCCACTCTACATCGACCGACTCATTCAAAATACTCATCCACCTGTATCATATATTGCAGGCAATAACGGTGGTCTTCAGTCTGTCACACTGAAATAAGAAATAAAAAGAAATCTTCGTATATCAAAAAATTGTTATACCTTTGCACCCGCAAAGCGGTACATACCGAAGAAGTGTGGTGCAAAGGTTTGTTTTTTGCTTTAAATAACAAAAACTGAATTTTTCTGCATAAAAATTTGTATATGTTGGAAAATTTTTATACTTTTGCAAGCGATTAGCAGCGGCTGATTGTTTCGCGCACGCGAACATAACATATTATTACTGACGAGTCAATCTGTGTAAACATAAGTCTGGCAACTTATTTAACGAATATGATTGGCAAGCGTCAGTGCATACTTTGGTATGTACTGCTTTTGCTTTTATATTCGTGGGTTATGCCAGACACCCTGTTTACACGAAAGCAAAAGCAGTATTTTTGTATTATGTTTTTTTAAAAATAATATATCATGAAAAGAAGTTTAGCCATTATTGCGCTCTGCGCTCTATTCAACGGTTTTATCACCGCCGATGCCACAATTGGCAAATGTCATTTTGTGGGCGAACGTCCGCCGCGTAGCATGAGTATCGGCAATACAATAGTTTACTACCATGAGATGAGTTCGTCATCTGTTTCCAGCGGAGGTGTGGAGTACAAACAATGTACCGGTGATGTGTGGGTCATCTACCGCTCTGCCTCTGATGCCAAACATCTCCAGTTCCAAACGACAAACGGATCCGTGCAGACATGCAATGATTTTTAATTCCACCGACCGACAACCGAGAGAATACCAATAGAAAGAATCAAAATAAAATACTATGGCACTAATTGATGTTGTAAAATGCGAAGTGAACGACAGAGAGTTCGTTTACAAATTTCCATCCGACGATTTGCGGATAGGAACACAATTGGTGGTATATACTGCGCAGACAGCTTTCTTTGTAAAAGGAGGAAAGATTTGCGACGAGTTCCAAGCAGGAACCTATACCATCAAGTCTGAGAATATTCCTATTCTCAATAAATTGATCAATATTCCTTTTGGAAGCAATTCTCCATTTAAGGCAGAAGTCTGGTTTATCAATCAGATCACCAAACTGGATTTGAAATGGGGAACGCCTCAACCTATCCAATTGGAAGACCCCAAGTATGGAATTATCGTACCTGTGCGCGCGTTCGGTCAATATGGTATAAAGATAAGCAACCCTCGCCAATTCTTAGAAACATTAATTGGCAATATGATGTCGTTTACAAGCGAAAAGATTAATGAATACTTCAAAGGTAAATTAATCGCTCAATTAAGTTCGCTTGTCGCGACAAAGATTTCAAAAGACGCCATTTCTATCTTGGATATTAATACACAACTATTGGATATGTCCTCCTTCTGCGAGGCACAACTCAACCAGACTTTCCAAAAGTATGGCATTGAGTTAGTAGACTTTAATATCATGTCCATAAACATCCCGCAGGACGACTCAAGTATTGTTAAACTGAAAGAAGCAAAGGATACTGCCGCTCGTCTTCGTGTCACAGGAAAGGATGTTTATCAAATGGAGCGTAGTTTCGATGTCATGGAGAAAGCTGCTGAAAACCCCGGAGCGGGAGGACAAATGATGGCGATGGGCGCAGGTCTTGGCGCAGGTATGGGCATGGGAGCCGCTTTCGGAAATATGGCAGCAAATACCATAAATACAAACCCGCAAACACCGCCTCCGGTAATGACTTTCTTTGTTTATGTGAATGGTCAACAAGTAGGAAATCAAACGCAGCAGAATATAGCAGCGATGTTACAACAAGGAACTATCAATGCAGATACACTTGTATGGAAAGCAGGAATGGCGAATTGGCAACCACTATCTCAAGTTCCTGAATTAGCCACTTTACTCCACCAACAAACACCGCCACCTGTTCCACCTCAAATACCATAATACGATGAAAAAGACTATTCTTATTTTAGGAGGCTTGGCGCTTATTGTCAACGTACTCCTCGGATTATTACTATCCAAATATGACTACTTCAACATGGGAGTAAATTGCGGAGTTATAGCTTTGAATTCCGCCTTACTCTTTTGCTTATGGCAATTTAACCTACGAGACGCTTTCCGTATCTCGTTCATTTTCCTCTTTTCATTTCTCGGTATTGTCGAACTTGTTCTCGGGTGTCTTATGCCGCAGAAATTAGAGGACAACGGCTATCTCATAGCCATCATCGCTATTCTCTTCGTAGAAATAGCGCTATTCGTGATAACTAACATTATGTCTAACAAAATCAAATAATTATTATGAATTTAGTAAGTGCAAAATGCCCGAATTGCGGGGCAAACATCCAAGTGGACAGTGAAAGAAATGAATGTTTCTGCTCCTTTTGCGGCAGTAAAATTAACACACAACAAGCTATTAGTTTGGTCGTTAAAGTTGACAAATCAGCAGATTATAAGAACTATCTTAGATTAGCGAGTGAGAATGCAGAAATGGGGCAATTTGACGAAGCTGTATCTTATGTTGACAAGGCTTTAGAAATCCATCCAGATTCATCTCGCGCATGGATGCTCAAGGCATTTTTTGCATCCCAATGCAAGGAAGTAGATAACGACTCCAATGGGGCTATTGAACCGGGGTGTGTCTTTTATAACGAAGATTATAAGAAAGTTTTAATCTCCGGTCAAAAAGCGATTAAGTATGCTGGTAATACTTCCGAAGGAACAAATTATGAATCCCTTGTGTATAGACTTTTCTTGGGTATCACAAAGGCAACGCTTGTTCTAATAGATAATAATGCATCAGACCAACGTTGGTTGCGTGCAAGATATGAAGAACTTGAAGTAATTTGCTATCCGGGACAAATCGCTCATTGGGGGCAACATCAACACGAGGAAATCCTAGCAGAAGAAGATAGAGAGAACTTTGAAAATTTGACTAATGCTTTAGATAATGCTACTCAGTTTTTTACTGCTGTACCTAGGGATTTTATAACCCCTAGTTACTATCCAGACATTAAAGAGTTAGCTACGTTATATGTTTCAGCATTTAAGGCAATAAATACCCGAGTTGGAGTATATAACCTAAACCTCTCTGATGAATATCTCAAACATAGTAAGGAAATGGTAGCCCTCATTAAGTCCTATCTGCCAGAAGAGGCATCAAATGAAAATACGGTTGAGTTAAGTAATGAGAAACAAACAGAATCAAAGGTGCCGATGATAATATTGTCTTTAGTTGTTATTTTTCTTCTTATGATATTTGCATTGGCACTCATGATATAATTATAATTCCTAAAAATAGAACGAATATGACAACGGACTAACTCGAACAGTCGCAAAAGTGAGTAGAGCGGAATTTTTCAGAAATTTGAGAATGGCGAAGAAATAATGACCTGTCCTAATTGTGGAGCGGAATTAGAGCAACATGCCTTTGTGTATGTCTGCCCGTATTGTGGATACATATCTGCGGATAATATACACAAAGATAAGCCGAAGGTTGATAGCGAAAGTTATCACCCCTATGAGAATATACTCGACAACTTAGACGCCATTCAACAAAGTGAGTTTATTGTACTCACACAAATAGCGGATGGCTTTGAATGCATATCTGCTAAGCCATATTATCCCAATGATGGCCACTTCCACTTGGACAAGTCTATAGAATTACGGTGGTACGCGAGAGTAACTAAACATAGTTTTTCTATCGCTCTGTTCACGAAATCACGTCACACTGATTCGCAAAATCATATATGTATCAAAACCAGCAAGGGTGTTCTTGCGTTGAAACAAGATGGAGAGAATCATGGGTATAAAGTTTTCCCGTTAACAGTACATGATTTTCTCTGTATTTGCAATAGTAGCGGCATCGAGTTGGATACTAATATAAATGAAAATGCATTTCAGAACGATTATGGGGAACTATTAACCTATTCCTGTAGGTTTTACCATCTCATTATCGATAAGAACAAATACACATATTCAATATATCAACCTTTATTAATAGATTAAATATGAATAATTTAGTTACTCGAGAACATGATAAGTTCTCCCAAAAAACAACAACTTCAATGAGTTTGCAAGTTGATCAAGAAATCACTTCATTTATTCTTCAACTTAGGCATATCTCTGCGCCTAAAATTGATTCCATGGTTATTGATATTCAATATCTAGCAACAGATTGGATGTTCATTAGGAATGGTAAGTTGATCCTAAATATCAATGGAACCAAAAATCTCACATTAGACCCACATGAACAAGGTACCAACGCAACGGGACACGGGGTAATAGAGTCTGCATACTACAATATTACACCTGAACAATTACTTATGTTATGCAATGCGAAGAGTATCGAATACAAATTAAGCGGAAGTAATACTTATGTAACTGGGGAATTCAATGAAAATATGCAATTAATCTGCAAAGCGATGTACAATGCGATATACGACCACTCGAAATTTAAAAAGGAAATAACTGTAGCAGAAGAGCAGCAAGAATCTATTTCTCAAAGATGGGCAGCAAGTACTCCTTGTTTATATATTGGCTGGGGCTTCGGATTCTTCGCACTGATTAAAAGTGCCATAGCATTATTTAGTGAATCTGGTGGCGTTGGCACTTGGTTTATAATAGCGGTAGTAAGTGCTGCTATAGGAACTATAGCTTTTGTTATCTTGCGTAGCAATTAATAATTTTATATTAAAACTTAAAATTTTCACATTATGAAAAAAACATTCATTTTATCAACTCTTCTATTTGCGTTGTTACTTACTTCTTGTTCTACATTTCATGACTCAGGAGAAGATGGATTCCAGCGCATCAGTTTGCTCTTAACAGGATTCCATTGCATATTGTGGGGTATACTAAGTCTTCCTTTGCTCAGAAAAATCATGCTGGCATTTCAAGGAGGGGCAACCTATTATAATGGAATGGAGACAGAAGAAGATATGGCGAAATCCGGTTCCGCATTTTCCGAATGGAGTTTCTTTACTGGGCTTTCTATATTGTTAGCTTCTTTTGTCTGCTCGTCTCTTGTTGAAAGTGCAATAACGCGAGGCTTATATTCAGTTGGTATAGGAGTTGTCTTAGGGCTTGCTATTGTACTCATCCTTAAAAATACATCCGCATGGACTATTGTTAAAAAAGTAGTTCAAATAGGTGGTATTGTTATGTTCGCAGCAGGCGTAATTATGCTCTTTGCTGGCTTTGCTCAATTATAACTCAAAAAGCCGCAAAAGTGAGTAGAGAGAAATCATAAAATCTATATTAATATGGCATCCGATGAAAAGAAATTGCTTACGAGCAAACGTGAAGATGATGGTCGTAAATTAATAACAGAACCTAAGCAACCAAAGAAAGGTGATGATAGGCAATTGTTAGGAGACTAAGGATATATCATGTATGAATAGCAGGTGACATTTTTGCCGCCTGCGTTTTTTATATTGCTTGACTTCATCCTCCGCGACGGGTATCATAGAAAAAGAGATATATAATCGCGAAAAAATAGCACTTTGAGAATTTTTTTGTAATAAATTGAGAATTTTTTGTGCCTTTGCCGCACACGACTCGCTTACGGGACAGATACGGAACGATAGCTCACCTCTCGCCATCAACATAGAGTATCAAATAACTACTCATATTTGAGTACATATTGCAAAAAAATCATATTAAATACTCATATTTTAGTACTTAAATTTGCATAATTCATTTATTTTTTGTACATTTGCAGCGATTTTTAACTACTGTAGTATGTAAATTATATGAGAATGATTGTATTTATATGCTATCGTAGGTATAGTAAAATAATAACGCATGATTATCTACTAGAATATATAGTATTATGAGAACGGAAATTGCAAATACGGTCAAAGCCTTGCGGAAACAATATGGATTGACGCAAGAGGAAGCTGCCCGTAAAGCCGGAGTAAGTCTGGCTTTCCTTCGTGAATTGGAGCAGGGCAAAACAACTGCCCGTATGGATACGGTTAATCAGTTGCTCAACCTCTTCAACTATTGTTTAACCGCCCAACCAAAGAACCATGCGCAAAGCTAACATTTATGTTCGCGACCTGTTGGCGGGACATTTGGAGGAAACAGAAACGGGATATCGTTTCATGTATGATAGCCGATACTTGGAAAAGGCGGATGCAGAGCCTGTAAGTTTAACTTTGCCTCTGCGTGAACAGCCGTATGACAGTAATATCCTCCATCCTTTTTTCGATGGCTTGATACCGGAAGGTTGGTTGCTGGATGTGGCATTGCGTAACAGCGATATTTCCCAATTGGACCGGATGGGATTGCTGTTGCTTTGCTGCAAAGACTGTATCGGAGCGGTTAGTGTACAACCTGTAGAAGAATAATCTTATGTGCAAATGTCTATATTGTTATAAGGAATTAGAACCCGGGCAGATAAATTTTCATCCGTCCTGCGCCAAGAAGATGTTCGGTACTAAAGAACAGCCGCTTATGGAATATACCCAAGCGGATATGGAGCGACTGGCAACGGAGATTATCCGTTCGCAGACCACCCTTACCGGCGTACAAGCCAAGTTGTCGCTTAATCTCACGGACCACGAAGGTAGCAAACGTTTGACGATAGTGGGGTTGTGGGGACAATATGTTTTCAAACCCCAGACCGAGTTATTCGAGCACTTGCCGGAAGTGGAGGATTTGACAATGCACTTGGCGGAGGACGCCAAATTGTCCGTTGCACGACATTCACTCATCCGTCTGGCAGATGGGAGCCTCGGATATATCACCCGTCGTTTCGACCGGGGCGCAAAGGGGCAGAAGATTTTGATGGAAGATATGTGCCAACTGGCGGAGCGCAAGACGGAAGACAAGTACAAAAGCAGTTATGAACAAGTAGCCAAACTGATTGCTCGGTATTCTGCTATCCCGCAGTTGGATTTGACGAATTTCTATGAACTGTTAATCTTTTGTTTTTTGACGGGTAACAACGATATGCATTTAAAGAACTTTTCGTTGTATAAACCGGCAAACCAGCAAGTCTTTACCCCTGCTTACGACCTTGTGAACGTGACATTGGTAAATCCGAAGGATAAAGAGGAAATGGCATTGACTCTGAACGGAAAGAAATCCAATATCCGGCTCTGCGATTTTGAAGAAGCAGCCAAACGCGCTAACCTTCCCGAGCATTTTATCCGCCACACAGTAGAGCGTTTTGCTTCCTGTTTGCCAAAATGGGAGGAGACAATTGACCGCTCATTTATCTCGCAAGAGCAGAAAGAAGCCTATAAATCATTGCTGCGTGAAAGGCTAAAAAGATTACTGAAATCCTGAAATAAAAACAAGTTTTCTTCGCATCAATTCGTCTGCTTCTGCAGGCGGATTTTTTATTGCCGCGTATGACTCGCTTACAGGACGGATACGGGAGGATAGACTACCTCCCGCATTTGCTTATCATTGTCGCAATTCGCTATTTGCTTTTAGCATAACTATCAACATTGCTTCGTACTAAATCGCGGGGAGTTTAGCATTCTTTCTTCTACGATGCACAAAAAGCAAAAAAAGCTGCAGAAGAGGTGATAGATGTCTTATCCCCAAGGGGAGCGATTACTATGTGTGCGCCTCTTTTGTGACTATATATAGAGGGGTATGGAATATGCTCCGCTATTGTTCTGATTGTACTATTCTCATATCGTTCTCGGGACATGGTCCCGTGATGGTCCTGTCCTAATCCGTATATTTATGCGGAACGATTACTACCTATCATACATTTGTTCGGCGCAATTTGTGGAATCTTAATAATCGGCAATTGCAGACGGGATAGACATCCTACAGAGATGTCCGTAATGGTAACGAGATGCGAATGTAAATGAAGGCTAAATAGATGCTAAATAGATGCAGAACGAAGGCTGAACAAAAATATTTGGTATAAAAATTCTTTAAATCTTGCATATGTCAAAAAAAAGCAGTAAATTTGCAGGCAAATTTGCGGTGAACCGCGTTAAAGCGTTAAGCCGTTAAATTGTTAAAGTGTTAAATCGTTATAATATAAAATACTAATCTTATGCAAAAAAGTCCATTACAAATTGCTCGTCAGGCATATCAGCCAAAGATGCCTGTGGCATTACAAGGAGCAGTCCGCCTTGTAGAAGGTGAGAAAACTCAATCCGTAGCAGACCAAGAGGAGATTGCTAAACTATTCCCAAACACCTATGGTCTGCCACTCATCACTATGGAACCCACTACTGGTAACAACCATTGTGCAGAACCATTCAATGTAGGTGTAATCCTTTCAGGTGGTCAAGCACCTGGTGGTCACAATGTGATTTCTGGTCTCTATGACGGTTTGAAAGCCATCAACCCAGCGAACAAACTATATGGTTTCCTTGGTGGTCCAAGCGGTTTGATTGACGGCAAATACCAAGAACTCACAGGCGAGATTATCGACGAATACCGCAATACAGGTGGTTTCGACATCATCGGTTCAGGTCGTACCAAATTAGAGGAAACCTGGCAGTTTGACAACGGTATTGAGATATGCAAGCAATTGGGTATCAAGGCGGTTGTTATCATCGGTGGTGACGATAGTAATACGAACGCCTGCGTATTGGCTGAGTACTATCTCCAGAAGCAATGTGGCATCCAAGTAATTGGTTGCCCAAAGACTATTGACGGTGACCTCAAGAACGAGATGATTGAGACCTCTTTTGGTTTTGACACAGCTTGTAAGGTATATAGCGAGTTGATTGGTAATATCCAGCGCGATGCTAACTCTGCTAAGAAATACTGGCACTTTATTCGTTTGATGGGTCGTAGCGCGAGCCATATTGCACTCGAATGCGCATTGCAGAGCCAACCCAATATCTGCCTCATCAGCGAGGAAGTAGAAGCAAAGCAGATGACACTCAACGAGGTGGTTGAAGAGATCGTAAAAGTGATTGTTCTTCGTGCTAACGCAGGTCTCAATTTCGGTACTGTCCTCATCCCAGAAGGACTGATTGAGTTCATTCCTGCGATGCGTGTTCTCATCCAAGAGCTGAACGACTTATTGGCTGATAATGAAGAGTTTACTTCTTTGGATGGCGACGAGGCTAAACGCGAGTATGTGAAGTCTATGCTCACTCCTGCTTCTTGCGAACTCTACCGCTCTTTACCTAAAGGTATTGCTCGTCAGTTGACTCTTGACCGCGACCCACACGGTAATGTGATGGTTAGCCAGATTGAGACAGAGAAACTGCTCATTGAGATGGTTCAGAAGCGCTTGGCTGTTCTCAAAGCGAATGGTGAGTACAAAGGTAAGTTCTCTGCGCTCAACCATTTCTTCGGTTACGAAGGTCGTTGCGCTATTCCTTCTAACTTTGACGCTGACTACTGCTATTCTATTGGTGTAAATGCTACCCACCTTATTGCCGCAGGCAAGACGGGTTATATGTCTCTCGTTCGTAACCTCACCAAGCCAGCCGCAGAGTGGATTGCAGGCGGTGTGCCTATCACGATGATGATGAATATGGAGCGCCGTAATGGTAAGATGAAACCAGTTATTCAGAAGGCACTTGTGGACTTGAATGGTGCGCCATTTAAGTATTTGCAAGACCATCGTGCAGACTGGGCTGATCCTATCACCAGTTATATCTATCCAGGTCCAATCCAGTATTACGGTCCTACAGAGGTTTGTGACCAACCTACTCGCACTTTGCTTTTGGAGCAATCTAAGTAATGTATGCGTAAGATAGCCGTATTTCTTCTATGCAGCATGTTTATGTGCATGTATGCGAATGCGCCATTCACAGCGGCAGACCAGCCGCTGATGAATGCGTATTTGGAGAATAACATGCCTGCGTGGCGCGCTTTTATCCATGCTACGGATTGGGAGCAGACCACGCAGGCTGAACGGCAACGCGTTTTAGCATACGAGTATGGTTACTGTGCGGCGATGATGGAGACGGATAAGCATGAAGCGCAGCGCGCCACGCAGGTCTTTCACTCACATGTGGAAGCGATGAAAAACTCTTTGCCCGAAGGTTACTATGAGATGTATTTATCCGCCATCTATGCCTTTGAGTTCAAATTAGGTCAGTCTTTCCATGTCTTTAGCATTCTGCGTTATGCCAATAAATCATTAGAGCTTGCTCCTAAT
>JAZNQB010000153.1:0-2659 GCA_045589995.1 Paludibacteraceae bacterium | reverse complement strand
GGGAACGCATCCTGACCGGGTAACTCCTCCAGACGGTTAGACATCTCACGGAGCGCTTGTGCCCAACGCGAAGTAGAGTCCGCCATCAACAGCACGCGCAATCCCATCGAGCGATAGTACTCGGCGATAGCCATAGAGGTATATACAGAAGCCTCACGAGAAGCGACAGGCATATTCGATGTATTGGCGATGATGATAGTACGCTCCATGAGTTTGCGTCCTGTATGTGGGTCATCCAATTCAGGGAACTCAGTAAATGTCTCCACCACCTCATTCGCACGCTCACCACATGCTGCGATAATCACAATATCAGCCTCTGCTTGCTTAGAGATAGCATGCTGTAGGACGGTTTTACCCGTACCGAAAGGACCAGGAATAAATCCTGTACCTCCCTCGCATATTGGGTTTGCTGTATCAATAGTACGCACACCCGTCTCCAGAAGTTTGAATGGGCGTGGTTTGCTCTTATAGGCAAGGACTGGCTTTTTTACTGGCCATTTCTGCACCATGGTTACATTGTGGTCATTACCTTCTGCGTCAGTCAGTACGGCGATAGTGTCGTGGATTTTATATTCGCCAGCAGGCACGATGCTCTTTACGGTGTAGTCTCCTTCAAAGACGAATGGCACCATAATCTTGTGTGGCTGGTAATTCTCATCCACTTCGCCCAACCATGCAGCTGCTTCCACCTTGTCGCCTACTTTGGCGATTGGTTCAAACTTCCATAGTTTTTCCTCGTCCAATGGGAAGTTATATTCTCCTCGTTGGAGGAAAACGCCAGTCAGTTTGTCAAGGTCATTCTGCAGTCCGTCATAGTTACGGCTCAATAATCCAGGACCGAGTGTTACCTCCAGCATATGTCCTGTAAACTCTACGGTGTTGCCGACTTTGAGTCCTCGTGTGCTCTCAAACACTTGGACATACACATTGTCACCAATCACCTTAATAACCTCTGCCATCAATCGTGTTTGTCCGATAGTGATGTAGCAGATTTCATTTTGTGCTACAGGTCCATCGACCACTACGGTTACCAAGTTGGCGATGATACCTTTTACTTTTCCAGTTGTTATATTATTATTGTATATTTATTCCTTTTTTAAAATCTGTTACGAGTTCGCGGAAGACTTTCTCGCCTTGCTCTACAGTTAGTATCGCCCAACGATTCAGCATTTCAGTTTGCAAGTAATAAGCTAATACATTCTCGATGGAGAAGTGAATGAATAATGTTTTCTCCTCCAACCATGCAAAGCGTATTACATCCATCTGCTTCTCTCGCTCCATGAGGTTGTCAATCTCTACAAGCGCCATAATCTCTGAGAGATTATCCATTACACCCGTTAGACCAAAATCCTTTTGTGGCAAGTCTTTGCGTAATATCTCTGCTACCTGATTATGTCCTACGATTGCTTTACGCACATCAAAACCATGTTTACGGCAGATTGTAGCAGCCATGACATTATTCATATCTTGGTTATAAGCGAACCAACTGCGTACAAAACGATTTTTTGCTTTCAATCCTATTTCGTATAGCACTTGTGTGCGTATATCTTCCTCTGAGAGCACTTCTCTGGCATCTTCCCACCAAGTAGGTTGCCCATTGATTGTATCATCATAGTGCTCCACCGTTTCGAGGACTTGTGGTGCATCAGAAGGTGTGCGTAATAATGCGAGTGACTGCAGGTCTCTTTCGGTAAGAGTTTCTTCCAAAAGAGCCACGAGCGCGTCTATTGTCATAGGCGCTTCGCCTCCCGCCTTTATATCAGGCAAACCCGCTAATAAACATTCGTATCCCATAATGATCAGAATAACAAATCGATTAATTGTGGGCGGAGGAACTCTTTGAAATATTCAACAAACTCTTTTTCTCCGAAGTTGAGCTTGTATCCACCCTTTTCAGGTACGATAGCGAAATCGGTTTTGATACCTTTTACTTCGTTTATTTTCACTCCTTTTTCCAAGAGTCCTTTTGCATTAGCAGCGAAATACTTAGTTAATGCTTCTGCATCTTTCGTTTCGATAGTCACAGCGCCTTCTTTAGCCATTTGCTCTGCGAGTGTAGCGATGATAGATTGCATAAACTTCGCATCTGCAGTTGCTGCTTTTACACTTTCGTTTGCTACTTGCTCCGTAATTAGATTAGTCACTTCTGTTTTGAGTGCGCTTAGGCTTTGCTCTGCATAGAGCTTCAACTCTGCGCGAGTGCTTTTATCTAACTCTTGTGCTTTTGTTTGTGCAGTAGTCATAATTTCTGCTGCATTTTTCTCGGCATTAGCAATAATCTCTTCTGCTTTGGCATTTGCATTGTCAATGATTTGTTGTGCTTCTGCCTTGCCTTTTTCTACGCCTTCTGCATAGATTTTTTCAGTTAATTCAGATAAATTCATATGATGTATTTTTATAGTTTCTTAAAATGTGGGACAAAGGTACTACATTTTTTGCATATTTGCAAATAAAATTGGCATGAGTGCGTTTTTTAATTTATCACAGATAACATTCTTTGCATTTATTGCATCACAATTACTTTTTTGCCCTTTTGGATGTATATACCTCCTTTTTGTGGAGACGCAACAGGGCGACCGAGAATATCGTAGATATTATTCATCATTTGCAATTGTATATGCTCATTTTGTATGTTTGTCATGACACATGGTTCATTGTC
>JAZNQB010000152.1:0-4839 GCA_045589995.1 Paludibacteraceae bacterium | reverse complement strand
ACTACACCCGCACCAGGCGCCAATCGTGCCACAATCTTAGACTTACCCTTATTCGTCATACTCGGCAAGGCAATAAAGCACTTACCGCCCTCTGAGAGCGCTGCACCATACATGAAATCATGCTGACCACCCACACCAGAGATGATAGTTTCTCCGATGGAATCGGCACAGATCTGTCCTGTGAGGTCCACTTCGATAGCAGAGTTAATAGCCATCGCGCGGGGGTTTTGGCGGATATTCTGCGGGTCATTGGTCCATGCTACATCGCGGATAACGAAATCAGGATTACCATCCATATAGTCGTATAAATGGCGTGAACCCAACACCAGACTACCAACAGACTTGCCAGGCAGCAGTTTCTTTAGACTATTGTCAATAATACCTTTTTCTATGAGTGGCAGTACACCATCGGTGATGGCTTCGGTGTGCAGGCCAAGGTGCTTGTGGTTGCGAAGCGCATTGATGACCGCATTCGGAATACCGCCCACACCTATCTGCAGCGTAGCACCATCAGGTATCTGCTCGGCAATGAAATTACCAATCTTGGTTTCTATCTCATTAGGTATAGGAGTAGGTACTTCTTCCAAAGGCACATCACCACGGCACATAGCAGTGATCTTACTCACATGGATAACAGGGTCGCCAAAAGTGCGAGGCATATACTTATTCACCTGCGCGATGACTACCTTAGAGCACTCCGCGCCAGAGAAAGCGATATCTGCCGATATACCAAACGAGCAATAACCATTCTCATCGGGTTCACTCACATTGAGGAAAGTAACATCCACAGGCACTTGTCCGCTGCGGAAAAGGCTCGGCACCTCGCCTAAGAAGCAAGGAATAGTGTCTGCCAATCCCTCACGCATAGCTTTGCGCAGCGTGTTAGGTACGAAAATAGACAAGGCGCGGAAAGAGTCGATATACTCGCGCTTGGCATATGGCGCATCTTCGGGATGAATACCAAAACCAGAGATAATCTTCACATCGCGCAGTTTGGCAGCACGCTCCGTGAGTGCATTGAGTAGCACAGTAGGAATACTGGTGCTACCTTGTACTACAATCGTGTCACCCGACTTAACATGCTTCACCGCCTCTGCGGGACTAACATACTTTACTGAGGTCATAGGATGAAAGGGTATTGTATTAACCAAAATCTTCGTTGAACTTGCGCAACCGCTCTTCTAACTGTTCGTACTGGTCCTCGCGTATCGTAGAGGCACAACCGCGCATTCCTTCGCGCTTGGCACCCGTACTCTCCAATGCAATGGCAGAGACACCATAATAGATAAGTTTATTCACTAATTGCTTTCCAGTCCAGTCTTTATAGCCAAAAGTAAAGAAGAAACCATCACCCACGGGTTGACCATCGGCGTCGGTGTCATAGACGATATGGAATCCATTACGAGTCATTATCTCCTTTATTTTTTTCGCGCGTCGCGCGTACTCGCGTGTAGTCTCTACATAGCGCAGTTTGCCCTCGCAGGCTGCTTTAAGCATAGCTGCCATGCCATATTGTACGGAGTGGCACACACCGCTTGAGAGCACATAGAGGAAGGAGTAGGAGAAACTATGCAGCAACTCGCCATTGTTATTCAGGCGCTCACCCAAAGCTGGATAAACGCGTTTGCCCAACTCAGGATCAATAGCCACGAAAGCAGCACGCTGACCCGCGTAACTGAAAATCTTGGAGCATGAGATGAGTTGGATGCAGTTATGGGTGTAATGCCCTACGGATGGTTGATAAGGCGCTGTATAAGGATTACCACGATTAGGATCACGGAAATCCATATTAAGGTAAGCCAAATCTTCCAGCACGATAGCATCGTACTGCGTCGCTAACTCACCTATAGTGCGTAACTCATCGTCTGTCAAGCACGACCAAGTAGGGTTATTAGGATTGCTGTATAATATACCTGCTATGCGTCCACTCTTCAGGTGGCGCTCTAACTCATCGTGTAACTTCTCTCCGCGGAAATCAGCAATATCGAATGCTTCTACACGCGTACCAATAACACGGCATTGCATTTTTTGCACAGGAAAACAAGGGTCCATAAAGAGAATAGTGTCTTTCCCAGGCTGTAACTGCGTAAGCATCATATTCAGTGCAAAAGCAGCTTGCATCGAACCTACTGTAGGTAATATACACTCGGCTGGACGCTGCAGATTGATGAAAGCACGCACAAACTCTGACCCCCATTTCTTTACTTCCGGAATACCTAATATATTAGGATAATGAGATGCACACCCATTGAGTAGCGCTTGGTGTTCTGCTTCAATACCAATCATATCGGCAGGCAAACCGGGTTCGCCAATGGCCATATTGACAAACTCTACACCGGTGGACTGCTCTATATGCTTCACAACGCCCACCAACTGACGAATACTGGCATTACCTAACTCGTGGAAATTACGCAAACCGAAACGATAACAAATAGCGTCAACGACATGTTTATCTAATGGAAATTGCATAGTAGTGACAGTTAGTTATGAGTGTTTTGATTGGTTATACCCTGCCTCTACTGCAGCGATATTCGTATTCACTACCGCTTCGCCTTTGCGTGCGAAGACGCGTGATACACCAGCAATCATCTTGTCATGGTCAATGCCTAACATCGGAATAGCAGCACCTAAAAGCACCATGTTGGCTGCTTGTGTAGGAGCACCCACCTCTTTGGCTAATGCTTCTACATCGAGCATCACATGATTCTTGTACGCGCGGATGCGTGCATATACTTCTTCTAATTCCGGATAATTGGGAATATTCCTAAATGGCACGCACGAGCATACTATCCATCCATCTGGTTTGAGGTATTCCACATAACGCAGTGCCTCCATCGGTTCTAAAGAGATGATGATATCAGCACTGCCTTTGGCTATCAAATCGCTCATGATAGGTTCGGATGATAGACGCAAATTAGACTGTACATCTCCGCCGCGCTGCGACATACCATGTACTTCAGCTTGCTTGAGATATAAACCTTCTTGAAGGGCTGCTTCGCCTATAACGGTGGCGATGGAGAGGATACCTTGTCCTCCCACTCCCGCCAAAATAATATCCTTTTTCATTGTTTCTTAGCGGCTTTAAGGTGGCGTTTGAGGGTTTGGATACATTCTCTACGGGCAATCACTACAGATGTACCATTGTAATTGATTTCCTCGCGGAGCACTTGTTTGATGTCTTCCATATTCTTCGGAAGTGGAGTAACAACGCGTACATGCTCTTGTGGTACACCCAGACCATAGCAAATCTGCTCTAAGCGACCCGTACCAGCGGAGTCTTGTCCGCCTGTCATACCAGTGGTGAGGTTATCAGAGATAAGCACCACCACATTGGCATTTGCATTGACGCAATCTAATAGACCAGTCATACCCGAGTGAGTGAATGTACTATCACCTATCACGGCTATCGCTGGGTGCTGACCTGCATCTGCGGCACCTTTAGCCATCGTGACTGAAGCACCCATTTCTACGCATGCGTGGATAGCATGGAAAGGAGATAGAGCACCTAAGGTGTAGCAACCAATATCTCCGAAGATACGAGGAGCAGGGTACTCGCGCGCTACTTCATTGAGCGCAGCATACATATCGCGGTGACCACAACCCTGACACAAAGCAGGTGGACGACCTACTACAATATTTTCTTTATTATTCGTAGGAAGTGGATCTAATCCTAATGTGGTGCGAACACAATCAGGCGTTAACTCACCCATACGAGGCAAATCGCCTGTGAGACGACCCTTGATAGCGATAGTAGATGGAACCATACCGCGTATGAGTTCTTCCACTACTGGTTGTCCTTCCTCCATGACTATAATCTCCTCTGCACCATCTTTCACCATCTGGTCAATCAACGCAGAAGGAAGTGGATACTGCGTAATGCGTAGAATAGAACAACCCATCTCTGGTTGATAGTTCTCCATCAAGTAGTTATAGGCTATACCTGTGGTTATAATAGCCTTTTGGGGCTTATCACCGCGCACATAAGTATTATAACCAGATTGGTTACTTTCTTCCACAAAGGCACTTTGTGCTTCAACTAACTCTGCGTAATTGCGCTTAGCATAGGCTGGTAGTAGAATGAAGTGATTGACATTCTCCGGCATAGACATCTCATTCTGCGCCTTAGGTGTGTCTGTTGTTTCTACTACAGCACGGCTATGCGCCATACGCGTGGTGACACGCATCAAAATAGGTGTCTTGAGTTTCTCACTAAGGTCAAAACCATACACCATCATGTCGTATGCCTCTTGTTGATTGCTTGGCTCCAAACAAGGAATCATAGCAAACTTGGCATAGAAGCGTGAGTCTTGTTCGTTCTGACTGGAGTGCATAGATGGATCATCTGCTGCGAGTACAATAAGTCCACCATTCACACCGGTAATAGCTGCGTTCATAAACGCGTCTGCACATACATTCATTCCCACATGCTTCATACATACCAACGCACGCTTACCCATGTACGACGAACCCAAGGCAGCCTCCATAGCTGTCTTCTCATTGGTTGCCCAACGGCAGTGAATACCGAATTGGGCTTTTGACTCTACATGCTGAATGTACTCGGTGATTTCGGTGGACGGAGTGCCGGGATACGCATAGACACCGCTTATACCAGCATCAATGGCGCCTTGGGCTATTGCCTCGTCGCCTAATAATAAGTGTTTCATGGTATAATGTATTATAATTTCGCGGCAAAGATAATAATAATTATTGAAATATGCAAAAAAAACGACAAAAAACCACTCTGGTTGAGTGGTTTCTTTGTAGCGGGACCCAGGATTGAACTGGGGACCTCATGATTATGAATCATGCGCTCTAACCAGCTGAGCTATCCCGCCATGC
>JAZNQB010000151.1:0-16373 GCA_045589995.1 Paludibacteraceae bacterium | reverse complement strand
TGTGCGAATGTGAAGTGCATACCTAATCCATGTGCGCTAAATAGTAGAAAGTCGAAAGTAGAAAGTCGAAAGACCAAGACGGTGCTGGCGGTTGGACGGCTGCATGAGCAGAAAGGTTTCGATATGTTGTTAGAGGCATGGAACAATGTACAAAGGGACAATGTACAATGTACAAAAGAGTGGGTTTTGCGCATCGTGGGAGAAGGTCCTCAGCGTGCAGCATTGGAGCAGCAAATCAAGGATTTGCATTTGAGTAATGTGGTGTTTGCAGGTAGGGTGGAAAATGTGGTGGAAGAATATAACGAGGCTTCGTTGTTTGTTCTTTCTTCCCGATATGAGGGTTTCTCACTGGTGTTGTTAGAAGCTATGTGGTGCGGAGTGCCATGTGTTTCTTTTGATTGTCCGCATGGACCAGCTGAACTCTTGGGAGATGACCGAGGATGGTTGGTGCCTGCTATGGATGTCGAAAAATTGTCGCAGCAGATTATTTACGCCATGACGCATATGGAAGAGGCAAAGGCGCGCGCGGAGCGCGCACAAGAGTACGCCTATGAGAAATATAGCGAAGCGAATATTATGCCTCATTGGATAGAATTGATAGAAAACATTTAGCATATACCATGACTCCTGTCGTATTAGATAATATTGTTTTTGCTATTCAGCGCTTCGGTGGGATCTCTACCGTGTGGGGAGAGTTGCTGCGTCGTGCGTGTGCCGATGAGGAGTTGGCTGTGCAGGTACTTGATTATCCGAATGATAATATGGTGCGAAAGGAGTTGTTTGTGCCGTCAGAACAGATTATTGCTATGCCTTACCGCCGTGCAGAGCGTTACCGTTTGCCTGATTGGCAGCCGTACGAACCGATGGTGTTTCATTCGTCTTATTTTCGGTATTGCAGTCATCCTTTGGCGAAGAATATAACTACGGTGCATGACCTTACTTATCATTTCTATCGTCATGGTTTGGCAAAGGCGGTGCATCTATGTGAAGAGCAGCGTGCACTGCGTCATAGTGAGGCAGTTATCTGTGTGAGTGAGAATACAAAGCGCGATTTGCTGTCTATTTATCCATGGTTGGAAGAGGAGCGCGTACATGTGGTGTATAATGGCGTGAGTGATGCTTTTTATCCAGATAGTGAGATTGTCAAACAGGGGTATTTGCTGTATGTGGGTAATCGTTCGGTGGCATATAAGCGTTTTGATGTGGCAGTGGAGGTGGCTCGTCGTACGGGCTTGGAATTGGTGGCGTTAGGAGGTGCGTTGACAGAGAAGGAGAAGCAATGGTTGGATGCGACTATACCTAATAAGTATCGCATTATTTCGGGTGCTTCGATAAGCGAATTTAATAGGTATTATAATGAGGCATTGTGTTTGCTTTATCCATCTGAATATGAGGGTTTTGGCTTGCCTGTTGTTGAGGCGCAGAAAGCAGGTTGTCCAGTGATTGCTCAGCAGTCGTCTTCTATTCCCGAAGTGATAGGCGGAGGGTGGTTGGTACGCGCTCATTCGGTGCATATGGTAGACGAAATGGTAGAGATGGTGAAGCAGATACAATCGCGCGCTATGGAAGTAGTTATAGAAAAAGGTATATGCCACGCAGCACAGTTCTCGTGGGATAAGACCTATGAACAAACAAAAGCTATTTATACGAAGATTATCAGTCAATGAATATGAAAATATCCATTATTACAATTACCTATAATAGTGCAAAGACCCTTCCCAATACACTTCAAAGTGTGTTGTCGCAGACCTATCCGCATATTGAGCATATCATTGTGGATGGGGCTTCCACGGATGGCACGAGGGAACTGATTAAGACATATGCGCAGGAAGTGCAAAAGGATAAAGAGCAATGCACCAAGGAGGTGCGTTGGGTTTCTGAGAAAGACAATGGTATATATAATGCTATCAATAAAGGTATTGAGATGGCAACGGGCGATGTGATAGGATTTGTACACTCGGATGATATGTTGTATTCTTCCGATTCCATCGAACATATCGCGAATGCTTTTGTGTCTTCTGATGTGGATGTGGTATATGGCGATTTGCAGTATTGTAAGGGCGATAAGGTGGTGCGTAGGTGGAAGAGTAATGCGTATAATCCTTGTGCACTTAAATATGGCTGGATGCCTCCTCATCCTACGGTATATTGCAAGCGTGAGGTGTATGAGAAAGTGGGTTTGTATGATGAATGGTTTCGTATATCTGCAGATTATGATATGATGCTTCGCATTTTCCGTGCGGGGTATAAGTCGCTCTATATTCCGGAGGTATTGGTGTGTATGCAGATAGGTGGTGCGAGCAATAAGAATGCGAGTGCGTTGTTGTCTAAGACGCAAGAAGACCGCTTGGTGCTTAAGAAGAATAGTGTGGGATTTGGTTATCTGACAGTTGCGTGCAAGCAGTTAAGAAAGATAAAGCAGTTTATTCGTAAATACTGATAAGTATGCTCAATATATCTATCGTTTTGTATCATCCGCGTTGGGAAGAGGAGGTTGTTCCATTGGTAGAGGAACTGCTTCGTTGTCGCTCTTTGCGCAAGATATATCTGATAGATAATAGCGAAGAGAAATGCCCAGAAGTACCGATTTCATCGGGTAAATTACGCTATATGTTCATGAACGCGAACTTGGGTTATGGTAAGGCACACAATATAGCTTTGCGTGAGAGTGCGTATTATCGAACGACTTACCATTTGGTACTCAATAGTGATGTGCGTGTGGCGGCAGAGGATATAGATGCGATGTGTGAATGGATGGAGGGCAATTCATCGGTGGGTCTTATGATGCCTCGCGTGGTGGGGTTGGATGGAGGGCAGCAGTATGTGGCTAAACGCTTACCATCTCCGTTGGATGTTTTTGGTCGCCGTTTCTTGCCTCAATGGATGATAGCGAAGAGGAATAGGAGGTATGAGTTGCGGGATTTGGACTTAGAGCGTCCGATTAATGCACCTTATTTGAGTGGTTGCTTCATGTTATTGCGCACTAAGGCGGCAGTGGATGCAGGGCTCTTTGATGAGCGTTATTTCATGTATCCAGAGGATATTGATTTGACGCGTAGTATTCATCGGGATTGGCTTACTCTGTATTATCCTCAATGGACGATTGTTCATGCGCATAAGCAGGCTTCATATAGAGATAATAAAATGCTTTGGGTGCATATTCAGAATATGTGCCGTTATTTCAATAAATGGGGTTGGTTCTTCGACCCTGAGAGACGATTATTTAATCGTTTATAACAAGTCTTTATCGTTCTCTTAATTTCTTTAGGTTCTGTTTCATTATTTTGGGCAAGTCGCGGTACCTTATTCCTATTATCATCATCAGCGTCTTTTGCATCATCATAAAGCATACTACGAACAACAACGGGCCAAATGTATAGTCGTACCATGCACCCAAATCGTTCTTTACTAAATATACTATCAATCCAACACCAATCACTAACTCCAATTCTGCAGTCACCATACCAGGCGTATAGAACTTTTTTAGTTGGGAAATTTTAATACCCATTATATGCACAAACCCCTCAAAGATGCAGAATGTAGCCAATGCCATGGTAAAGATAGGCATGTTATCCCACACAAATGACATCACCGACATTGCAATCAAAAACACACTTGTTGGGATGCGGCTCGCACGCTTGAGGTCATCGCTCGCCTGAAACTGCAATGCCTTCGAGAAAATGTCGATAAACCCGCCAGGATAACTATTCTCTTCCCATTCATGTAGGATAAATAGGGCAGTAGAAACCACCACAAACTTCTGTACAACCGACAATGTATCTATCATTGCCGCACAAACTATCATAATCAAAGAAATGACGGAGTAAATCTCCAATGCGTAATACTTAATGAATTTTCCCATAATGATTGTAATTAGATATTTCGGCTGCAAAGGTACTGCTTTTCCTCTTCTTACAAAAGAGCAAAACAAGTGAATTATTGAGCAATATGTATGATTTTGTATAAAAAAGTAATGTTTTTCTTGTGTGTATTGTCTTCTTTTCAATTTTTATGGCACGGGTGCAGATACCGTGCCATATCCCTACCTATTTAGCAGGAAGAACAATCGATTATACACATTCGCTTCCGATGTACCAGCATCAAAGTCAAGAAACAATAAGGATAGGTGAGGATAATACTCTTTGAGTCGTTTCTCTATTCCTTTCGATATAATATGATTAGCGATGCAACCAAAAGGTTGTACTGAGACTACTTTTTCTACTCCTGATTTTGCTAAAGCGCAGATTTCTCCGGGTAAAAACCATCCCTCACCAAAATCAGCAGCAGGGCTTATTACTTGTTTTGACAAGCGATAGATGTCAAAAATATCATCAAAAGGACGATAATATGGAAAATCATGGCATAGCGCATCGTACTTATGTGCTGTTCGTTGCACTAAAGTATGTCCTACATCCATTATCCATTGCGGCGTGGACATTTGCTTGATATGAAATTCGCGATTGATATGTGCATTAGGCATAGAGGTAGAGAAGAAACCTGTTAATGCGGGTGGCACTACCTCCACTCCATGATTAATCAGCCATTGTACGACAGACTTATTGCTAAAGGAATTATATTTCACATAAATCTCACCTACCAGTCCTACAATAGGTACTACTTTCTTTTTATCTATGATATTTGAAAACTCTCTAACGGCGGATTGTAATAGACGATGTAATCCTTTATATTGGCGTTGCTGAATGTATGCTTGCGCCTCATGTATATAGCGTTTGTATAGTTCACTGGCTATTTGGGGGTTTTCTGTGCGTGGTGCAGTCGGATAATACAGTTTGGCGAGCGCATCGGCAAAGAAGATGGCTTCCATCGCGGGGCGTGCCAGTGTTCTCCAAGGGATTTCAAAACCAGGTTGCTGATTGCCCAAACTTTTACCAGTAGCTACAGAAATTACTGGTACATCGGCAAAGCCTGCTTTTACCATGGTGTTTTTGATAAGTGCATAATAGTTTGATGCCCGACATTGTCCGCCTGTTTGCGTAATGGCTACGGCGGTATGCTGCAGGTCATATTTCCCCGATTTTAACGCACGCAATATACTCCCTATTACAATTGTTGCCGGATAGCAGACATCGTTATTGGCAGCCTGCAATCCTTCTTCGGCATCAGCATGGCAACCTATAGGAAGACATTCGTGTTTATATCCTGCCATACCCACCAGAGTGGCAATAAACTCGTTATAGCCCTCGGCGAAATAAGGTATCAATATTGTGCGTTGTTGCCTATCTTCTTTCTCAAATATTGCTGTAGTCCATTTTTCTTGCTGTCTCGGTTGCTGGACTTTAATCTTTTGTTCTTGTTTGACGCTCTCGACCAACGACCTCACTCGTAGTTGCAGACTACCGATATTGTTCACATCATCTATTTTTAGAACGGTTAGATTCTTTTCGTAGCGTTGTAGTAGTGTTCGCACTTCATCCAAGATAAAAGCATCAGGTCCGCAACCGAACGAAGTAAGTTGTACCATGTGCAAGTGTGGATAAGTGTGTTTGCCCACCCAGTATGCTGCTTTTAAGATTCTATTTGGATATGCCCATTGACATAGCGCATTTACATGACCATACACATCGCTGCCCTGATGGTTTGCAGCATTCTCTGTAATCACATCTATTCCTAATGCAGCAATTGCGTCGGCTATTTTGTGCTGAATAAGAGGGTCGATATGGTAGGGACGAGCCGCTAACACGATCACCATACGATTTGTTTTTTGTGCTTCTTCCAATAGTTGTAATCCTCTTCTTTCCAGTGTGTTTAGATATGATTGCTGTGCATGCAGTGCATTTGTGATAGCAATTTGTGTCTGCTTTTCTGCTACGCCCAATCCTTGTAAATATGCTTTCAAACTCTCGCGCAGTAACTTCTCGTCTTTGAAACTTACAATAGGTGAATCCAACGGAATGCCATATTTACCTGCGGGGTCAATACTACTTCTGATAACATCTGCATAGCCGCTTACGATAGGGCAATTAAACGAGTTTCTGGCTTGTTTGTCTTCTTTTTTTTCAAAGACTACCCACGGATAGAATATCCTATCTACTCCGCGCTCTATCAAGTTCATTACATGCCCATGCATCAGTTTGGCAGGGAAACAGATATTATCTGCCACTACAGTACACGCCCCTTTTTCATAGAGAGCATTATTGGATGTGGATGACAAAACGACTCGAAAACCGCACTGCTGAAACAATGTGGACCAAAAGGGGTAATTCTCATATATCCCCAACCCTCGTGGGATGCCAATAGACATTCCTTGTGATTTGGATGATGTAGAATGAGCAAAGAGTAACTTGTATTTCTCTTCGAACATATTCACCCCTCGTTGTTGCGCATCACGCTGGTTATGATATACTTTCTCGCAGTTGTTTCCAGAATAAAACGCCTTTCCATTTGAGAAATGATACCCTCGTACTTGGCAGTGATTAGTGCACCCAGGGCACACTTCATTGCTCTCTGAGAACTGATTAGTATGTAAAATAGTTGATAACTTCATAGCATAATATTCATTGCTCTATTTTCCCTTTTGTGGCCTGTAGTGCTGCTCCTAAAGCCCCCATTAACTCAGGGCAAGGCGAGATAATCACCTCACACCCTATTAATAATTCCAGCGCGCGCACTACCGAATAGTTGCGGAATGTTCCCCCTTGCACGACGATATGCGACCCCAGTTCGTTCACACTCTGCAACTTCAGTACTTTATATAAGCAATTCTTGATGACAGAATAACTAAATCCCGCAGCTATATCTTCCACCTGTGCTCCTTCACGCATTGCTTGCTTTACTTTACTATTCATAAACACCGTACAGCGTGTTCCTAAATCGTATGGATGCGTTGCATAGAGTGCTTGTTCGGCAAAATCCTCTATCTCATACCCCAGTTGCTTAGCAAAAGTCATGATGAAGGATCCGCATCCAGACGAACATGCTTCGTTTACCTCGACACGACGAATAGACTGATTAGCCACAAAAATGGCTTTCATATCTTGCCCGCCAATATCCAATACAAACGATACCTCAGGACATAGGTGTTGTGCCGCACGGAAATGTGCCATTGTTTCTACTATACTTCCATCTAAATCAAAAGCAGTCTTTAACAATAGTTCGCCATAGCCTGTCGAACAGCTGCCTGCAATATCCACATCGCCAATTTGCTGATACATACGCTCCATAGCCTTTGCAAAAGTATGAAAAGCATTGCCGTTGTTGTATTGGTAATCGCTGTAGATGATTTCTTTCTTGCTATTGATGAGCACAATCTTCGTGGTTGTGCTCCCCGAATCTACGCCAAGGAAATATTTTTCCTCGCTTTGTACATGATTACGGTTGATACCTATTCTGCCTTGTTTTCGCTGTAACCATTGGGCATATTCTTCGCGACTATGGAATAGAGGTGGCAGCGTATGTGTCATCGTGATTGGTTCGTCCTCTTGGTCAAAGAGTTTAATCAATTCATCCACATTAAATGCCTTTGTATTGTTTTGCTTCATTACCCGCAGGGCTGTGCCTATAGCCGGAATACATTGCGAGTGTGCGGGTACGATACAATCTTGTTCTGTTACATTCATTACTCTTACCAAATACTTACGCAGTTCGGGGATATGGGTCAATGGTCCGCCACACAAAAACACTTTTCCTGTTATCTCCGTTCCGCGTGCCAAAGCACTCACTACTTGTACTGACAAGGCGTGCAGCATAGATGCTGCGATATCCGCTTTTGCAACGCTGCGGCTGATAAGATTTTGTATGTCGGTTTTAGAGAAAACTCCGCAGCGTGAGGCGATAGGATAGATAGTTGTGGATTGAGCTGCCAGACCATTCAATTCTTCTACCGCTACGCCCAATAAGGTGGCTGTCTGGTCAATGAACGCCCCCGTTCCTCCTGCGCAGTTACCATTCATACGCATATCAGGGATGCGTCCTTGCTCGAAGAAGATAATCTTCGAATCCTCACCTCCAATATCCACCAAAGTGTGTGTGTCCGGGTGTAATTGCTCTACTACTTCCGCTGCGGCAATCACTTCTTGCTCGAACCCAACACCCATACGATCTGCATATCCCATGCCTACAGAGCCTGTTATTCCCACGCGCACCATAGCGCCATTAGGAAGTGACTGCACTATCGTTGCTAACATGAGGCTACCTGCCGTTTTGGGAGACGCATTATGGCGCTGATAGTCGTATTGCAGCACATTCTGCTGCTCATCTATCAACGCCATCTTTATTGTTGTTGAACCGATATCTATACCTAAGTAGTACATGCTGGTGTATATTACTGCAATTTCGGCTGCAAAGGTACTGCTTTTACTCTCCTTACAAAAGAGCAAAACAAGTGAATTATTGAGCAATATGTATGATTTTGTATAAAAAAGTAATGTTTTTCTTGTGTATATTGGGGAAAAAGCGTATCTTTGTGCCATGAAAGTAGGAATTACTATATGCACTTGCGGTACTGCCGAAAAGATATTAAACGGTCGTCGTCTTATTATGCAACGCGGTATGTTGCATATCATTAGTCCGCTCATCACTTGCGTGGAACTCGCTCAGTCGGATGATTTCGTTTCTTTGTCGCTCACGGATGCGCCCGAGCAATTGATAGATGTGATGTATCCTTATCTATCCCATTTGGCGGAGCGCAATATGCCCCTCTTTCCAGTTATTGAATTGTCAGAAGAACGCTGCTGTTACTATGAGAGTAATATGCGTGATATCCTTTCTCTGCAAACTGAGGTAAGTATGATGCCACAAGGTATCTTGCGTCAAGCCAACGAGAAACTTATTCTTTTGCGTAAGCAGACTTTGGTATTAGAACTCTTAACACATTTACTATCGCAACCTACGGCGAATGCTCCTCAGCCATTCACGCACAAGGAGCAGATTGTTATGCAGTTTCTTCAGTCATTAGTGAAGAACCATGCTACGGAACGACAGGTGGCTTTCTATGCCGCTCAAGCAGGTTTGTCGCGGCGGCATTTCTCGTCAATTGTATCTGAACGACTGGGCTTAACCCCCATAGAGATTATCACCCTTGTGACCATCAATAATGCCAAGCGTCTCTTACACGAGAAAGGTGTGCAAGTTAAGTATGTGGCGGAGCAATTAGGTTTTCCTGAGCAGTTTACCTTCCGTAAGTATTTCAAAACGCACACAGGGATGTCGCCTCGAGCCTATCAAAAGAACATACGCGTTGCGTTTGGCAATTAGTCATTGTTAGACCGCTGGGCATGAAGGGTCCGTAAGGTCTTTAAGGGCATTAAGGAGTATTAAGGAGTGATTGATTCGAGATGGTACCGAGATTGACTCGTAAATCATTAGAGGGGTGATTGCGCAATGGTTTGTTGATATTTTTTTCTTATATTATTAAGAGGTATATTCTCTATTTTTCGCTCTTTCGGATAGTATGCGGGGTGGAATATACTGCGCGTGGAATCGTATAATGCATATTCTATTTGGGCTAAATCCATAATTCCATGAATAATATCGTCTGTGCAAGTAGGACGATTGGTTTCTAAAGTCAAATTGAGGGAATCTTGGTATTCTTCGTTCATCCATAATATAAGTGGAATTTCACACATTGCAGGAGATATTTTTTCAAATGATCGCGAACAATAGTTCTGATAGTCAAAGATTTCTTCTCCGTGGTCTGATAGGTATAGCATGGCGCATCGTCCTTCTATACCGCGCATCCTTTCAATACAAGTACGCACAATATAGTCGTTATAACGGGTGGCGTTGTCGTACGCGTTAATTTTTTCTATGTCCTGCTCTGATAATAAATGGAGGTATGGGCTATTTATGTCTGTTGTGTCGTTAAAGAAAGCAAAAGAGGGTTCGTAGCGGTTGGAGTAGTCGAAGTGATTGCCAACAAGATGTAAGAAAATGGCTTTGTTTGCGGTGGTGTCTTGTAGGGCCATTTCTAGTGCACCGATAATAATGGAGTCATTCGGTTTGCCTGTAGCATTATAGACATCACTTCTTTTCGCCATAGTGCGGTATGAAGTGGGAGTGTATGTGTCAATAGCAAATGCGCCATTTTTGTCTTCTCCTTGATTGTCAAACCAGAAGGTTTTATATCCGCCAAAATGTAGGAGTTCGATGATATTAGCCTCTTTTTTGTACATGTCTGGTTGCTCGTAGTTAGTGAAGGTTAGTATTTGTTTCATGCAAGTTAATGTGTGGATTGCTGGTGAACATACATCATTATATATGGTCAGTTCATCTTTGATTTCCATCAGCAAGGGATTTGTTGGTCGTGGATAGCCATATAATTGCATGTGTGTTTTATTTTGGCTTTCCCCAATGATAATAAGCAAAGTGTTTTTACCTTCTGGATATGCGGACTCTACTTCCAATACAAGATTTTGTCTATTCTTGTAAAATTCTGCCACATCTCTTTGTTCGCGGTTGTATTTCCAATAACTTTTGTAAAAATCAATCATGGGTACTTTAGACCTAAATGGATTGATTAAACTTACTCCGATTAAAATGATAATAGAGAATATTTGTAACCAAATGGGTGAATAATGATTGTCACTCGTCTTTAAAATTAAAATAAACGAACTAATAACAAGCAATGTGTACAGAATACCAAAACATATTACATTTGGTTTGAGTGTTGAGAATAGGTTTGTAGCTTCCGCAAAGTCGGTATTAAAAATAACCCAAAAGTCAGTGCTGTTCATTATTACCTTATCCATTAATAGATAGGATTGTACAATCATATTTGGTGCAAACGAGATTATTGTAATGCCGATTGCAATAATCTTGCGAAGTCTGTTTTTAGTACAGAGAAGGACACACAAGATTATGCAAGCATATAGGATGTTAGACCAGATCCGTAGTGTGATGTCTGGGTTACTTGCTCCGATAGCGAAGAAATAAGGGAATAACAAGACAGAAACAACAAAAATAAGAACACCATAATTGGTTTTGCAATAATTGATAATCTTTTTCATAAGGGTGGGTGTAGAATATAAAAAACGCGGATTTCTTTTCTTACTTATCCGCCATTTGAGGTCCTAGGAAAACCCGTTGTAATCAGATAAGTAATGCAGAAACCCACGCTGTGTATATACGGCACCGACATGTCTCAATGACATGTAAGTGTAGAATACACCCATGGGCATCTACTAGCTACTTGTTTTGATTTACAACTTTTGAAATTTCCTAGGTTTCAAATGGTCAAAAACAAGCGTTAGTAAACGCCATACAAATATGTCTGCTCCCTCAGCCGTGGTGTCGTGCAGACACCCTCTGCGTGAGTTTGCGGTGCAAAGGTAGTAAAAATATTTGAAAGTACCAAATTTACAGAGAGGAAAATCATGTGTGAGGTTATTTAGAGAATTTTATGTTCTTGTCTTGTGGTCGTCTTAATAACATAAGAATAACATATGAATCACATAAGAATAACATAAGATTAACATATGTGTTACTGCTGAAAATGCGCTGCAAAAGTAAGGTTTTTTAAAGGGCCTTAAGGACGATAAGGACTATAGGGACGATAGGGACAATAAGGGCTATAAGGAAGGAGAGACCGGGAGGACTAAGGGACGAGCTGGATATAATCCAGCATAATGCACATACAAAAACTCTGTGCTGACGCATAGAGAACTAGCCCAACAAAGAAACACAAAAATGCACACACGCTTGCATATATAAAAAAAAAGTAGTAAATTTGCACCCGATTTGTATTTTAATACAATTTGACTCAATGAAGGCAGTATTTCATACATATTTACAGTTCGTTCGGGCGGCGCTAAGAGTAGGGAGTAATGAGTATCGAGTACAGAGTAGTGAGTACAGAGTAGTGAGTAGTGAGTACAGAGTACAGAGTAGTGAGGACGAGATAGGCGCTGTGATGGCTTTGTGTGAGCGGCAGGGAACAGGTCCGTTGGTTTATACGGACTTGTTAGCAGATGACGCATGGCTAGATGCAATGGAAGTGTCTGCGCCTTTGCGTCTTCGTATGAAGCAGATATGCGTACATACCATGCAGCAACAAGCACATTTGCAGTTAACCTTGCGTCGTGTGTGGGATGCTTGTGAACAACATGGCGTGCGTGCGGTGCTGATGAAAGGTGCAGGTTTGGCTGTTTATTATCCAACACCTCAACAGCGTTCTTGGGGAGATATAGATATTTTCGTAGGAGGGGAGCAATACCATGCGGCATGTGCAGCGATGCGTGCTACTTTTCCTGCAGCACTCCGCTTTGATGAGGAGTTAGACCATTACAAACATTATAACTTGATAGCCGATGGTGTGTCTATTGAGGTTCACCGTGTTTCAATGGGTTTGCAGCATCCTGTAGATGTGCGCCGTTACGCTCGTATGGAGGCAATAGGGATGCGAGAAGCGGAGGAGATAGAGGTGGATGGATTGACTATTCGTGTTCCAGAAGTGACTTTTAACGCGTTGATGGTGATGCTCCATTCGTGGGAGCATGTGCTGTCACAAGGTGCTTCTCTCCGTCAGTTGTGTGACTTGGCGTTGCTGCTTCATCATCGTGCGTCGGATATAGACCGCGAGCAGTTGGAGTGTAACTTGCGCGGTTTGGCGTTGATGGATGTATGGCAAGTATATATGTATATGCTTGTGGAATACTTGGGTTTACCGCAGTCGGAGGCGCCATTCTATACGAAAGCGAGCGGTTGTGCTCGTCGTGCTGAGGTTTTGTTGGTAGATATGCTTGAGGGCCGATTAGGCGAGGAGAAGCAAGAAAAGAGTAAGGTGTCGTCTAATCGCTGGTTGCGCAAATGGCACACGATGCGCGTTCGTTTGCATAATGCGAAGCGTATTCGTTCGTATAGTCCGTCGTATGCGCGGCATATGGCTGTAACGACTTGGTTGCATGGTTTAGGGCGATTATTGGCAAAAGACAGGCGATGGGAATAAGAGTGCTGCACACATATGAGCAGATAGACGGTGACCAATGGGGGCAGTTGGCGCGCGAGTCTTCTACAGCTACTTGGTGGCAGACGAAGGAGGCGTATCAGTTATTCTCTTCTTTGCCTGATTATCGTGTGGAAGTAGTGGGTTTAGCAGATGAGGATGCATTGTGTGGTGTGGCGGTGATTATTCGTCCGCAAGCTCGCACGAGAGTTGGTCAGTGGTTGAGTCGCCGTGCGGTGATTATGGGTGGCGTGATGGTGAGTGATGGTATAAGTGTGGAGGCTTATCGCCGATTAATGGCGGCCGTGGTAGAGCAGACGAGTGATGTGATTTATGTAGAGATCCGTAATCTATGTGACCATAGTGCATGGCGCGGAATGATAGCACAAGATGGTTGGCAGTATATGCCGCATTTGAATATACGGATTGATACGAGTGATGCGCAATCGGCTATCTCGCGGATAGGTAAGAGTAAGCGTAGGCGTATTTGTTCGTCGGTGCAAAAGGGAGTGCGCGTGGTGGAGCACCCCACTATGGCGCAAGTAAGAGAGTATTATGATGTGCTGCGTGATTTATATGTTCAGCGTGTACATAAACCACTACCGTCATGGGGTACATGGGAGCGTTTATATGCATCGGATATGTGTCGGTATATTCTCATAGAGCACGAGGGGCGTATTATTGGTGGTTCGGTATGTGTGTTATGGGAAGGAAAGGTGATGTATGAATGGTATGCTTGTGGTCGCGATGACCATCGCCGTGTTATCTCTCCTGCGTCGCTTACTAAATACGCTGAGATACAATTGGCAGAGCGTTTGGGTATCGCACAATTGGATTTGATGGGCGCGGGTCGTCCGGACGAGCGCTATGGTGTGCGTGATTTCAAGGCGGAGTTTGGTGGTGAGATGGTTGAATATGGTCGGTATGTGTATGCGCATTGTCCGTTGGTGTACCGATTAGGTGCTATGTTGATGAGAAAAAAAATATAAAAAAATGGAAATAGCATTACTTATTATTGCAGGGATATGTATGATAATTGGCATTTTGGGTAGTATATTACCGGGATTGCCGGGTATTCCTGTGACTTATGCTGGTTTATGGATTGCCCAAGCCACGGAGCGCGTTGATTTCTCATGGCAGACTTTAGTTGTTTGGGGTGTGGTGACAATCCTTGTGTCTGTGTTAGATTATGTTATTCCTGCTTGGGGTACGAAGCGTTACGGCGGTACGAAGTATGGTGTTTGGGGTAGCACGATAGGTGTTTTTGTGGGTATGTTTTTTGGTGCGATGGGTATTATCATAGGTCCGTTAGTAGGCGCTATAGTGGGTGAGTTGATAGGCGGTAAGGGTCAGAAAGAGGCTTTGCGTGCCGGTTGGGGCAGTTTTATTGGTATTTTATGCGGCACGGTGCTTAAACTTATTTGCTGCGGCTGGATGACCGTGATATTGATTCAAGCTATTTGGTGATAGTGATAGATGAAGCAAGTGATACAAAAAATATTATTTAATCGGTATGCGCTGTTTGCTCTTGTGCTGATGGCAAATATCGCTTATGTAGCTCTTTTGGCGTCGGTGTTGCCTATCCGCTATGAGGAGAACGATGATATAATGATGGCGATGATAGCGAATGGTTCTTATTCGGGAGCGCCTGATTATCACTTGGTGTATATCAATGTGATTTATGGGTATGTGCTGACACTTTTGTATGGTTGGACGAGTGCTGTTGAATGGTACACGCTTTCGTTCATGGTATTGCATGTGCTCTCAATGAGTTTTCTATCGTATTGTATTCTCACTACGCCTAATCGTGCTCGTTGGGAAAAAGGTTTATGGTTATTGGTATTGTATGTATTATGGAGCCGTATAGTAATTTCTTTGCAGTTCACGACAACAGCAGGTTTTGTGTGCTTGGCGGGTTGTGTGCTCCTGATGCGTGAGCGTGCGAGCTGTCAATGGTTGGGTGTGTTATGGGTGGTAATAGCGGCGTTGATTCGTTTTATGGCAGAAGGTTTGGTAGGGTTATTGATGGCTCCTATTATTGTGTATGTACTGCGTTTGAATTGGCGTAGGTATATACCTATTGTGGTTATGTTGATGTTGATAGTGGGTTGCCGTGCGTTCAATCGTTATGTTTATGAGCGTGACAGCGAATGGCGGTATTATCGGGAGTATAACCAATTACGGGCGCAGTTGAATGACAATCCTAATGCTTATCGTTTACAACCTAATCAGTTGCCAAAGGAAGTGGATTGGATAGATTATCAATTACTTTTGCGTTTTATTCCTGACCCAGAGCAGATAGACCTCAAGGCTATTCGTCAGCTTAGTGCTACGGTGGGTTCCGTGCCATTACATGAGCAGTTCTCTAATCTACAACGGATGGAGAAATACGCGGTGGAGATAGCCATTTTATTAGCATTGTTGGTTCTGATGATTTTAACGACAGGTAACAAAACTAAATTTCTCTTCTTGATAGGTTATGCACTGTTCGTGGCAGTATTGGTTGTACATGTGAGTATGGATGGATTCTTGAAATATAGGGTGTTTATCTGTATGTTACTGCCCCTTTTGGTGACGGATTTTATGTTACTGCCTAAGACGACAGGACTAAAGCGTAGGTGGGGAATAGGCGTGGTGATGGTTGTTTTAAGTGGGTGGTATGTATGGCAGATACACAACGAAGTGACCATAGCTAAACATAATAGGTATGTATGGCGTGAGCAGCAGTTACCAGTGCTGAGTTATGTGCCCAGCGATGCGTATGTGATGACACTTGGTTCTGCTATGCGAATGGAGGGCGCTAATCCATGGAATATATGGGCACTGCCGTATAAAAAATATACCTTAGGATGGTTAACCTGGTGTCCACTGCATAGGCATGTAGGTGATAGTTATCGTGTGTTATTGCGTGATGATATGTATGTATTTACATCGGTTGAGTATCACCAGCCTCGTACGGCCATACCGCGTATATGTGAGCAGATAGAGAAACATTATGGTGTGAAAACCAAGATTCGCCCCATTTGTCATAACAAGGCGTATGCACTCATACAAATAGAAATAGAATGAAGACATTAGCCGTCATAGGAGCGGGTTATTTACAGAAACCCTTGATAGAACGCGCCCGTGCGATGGGTCTGCGTACGCTTTGTTTTGCTTGGGAAGAAGGTGCAGTGTGTCGCGATTTATGCGATGTATTCTATCCTATTTCTATCGTGGAGAAAGAGGCTATTTTGGCAGTCTGCCGCGAGGAGAAGATAGATGGTATATGTACAATAGCGAGTGATGTGGCAGCGCCTACAGTGGCGTATGTGGCAGAACAGCTGGGATTGGCGGGGAATAGTTATGCTGCGGCTTTGGGTGCTAATAATAAGTATCTGATGCGTCAAGCGCTCAGTGGCGCGGGAGTGGATTGTCCTCGCTATGTATGTGAAGTCGGATCGTAGCCATGTCGTTCTGTGAGCCAAGGAGTTGT
>JAZNQB010000150.1:0-10168 GCA_045589995.1 Paludibacteraceae bacterium | reverse complement strand
TATGCAGTTTTATGGTTTTATTCCTCGTATGCTGATGGGTGCGTTATTTGGTTATGTTTTTGTGTGGACGGGTAGTTTATGGGTGCCGATAGTGATGCATTTTATGAATAATGGAATGGCGGTATTGCTACATTATATCCTTTCGAGTAAAGGGGTAGCGATGGATACAAATTATCCCGACACATTGGGTGCCGGCACAACATGGTGGTTAGGAGTTATTAGTTTGCTAACCGTAGGTATTCTCCTACGCGTTTTGTATTTGCGTATTACATCTCAGGATCCACAAGGATACGACCACAGAACTCACACACGATAATTTTCTTGCGTGTACGGATATCCAATTGGCGCTGTGCTGGTATTTTAGCGTGGCAACCTCCGCATGAGTCGCGCTCCACTTTCACCACTGCGAGTCCGTTGTGTGCATTCTTGCGTATGCGCTTGAAAGCAGAGAGTAGTCGCTCGTCCATCTTTTTCTCCAGTTCACCAGCGCGTAGGATGAGTGCCTCTGTTTCTGCTTTGGTTTCTGCGAGTATTTGGTCTAATTCAGAGCGTTTTTGATTGTAATCAACAGTGCGCTCTTCGATATCTTTTGTTGTTTTTTGTTTCTCTTGTGTGCGAGCTTCGAGTTCAGCAGTGAAATGTTTGATTTTGCGTTGACTGGCTTCAATCTCCAGTTCCTGATACTCTATTTCTTTGTTAAGGTTGTCAAACTCGCGGTTGTTTCGTACAGAGTTTTGCTGCTCTTTGTAGCGTGCAATGGAAGCATTTGCATTCTCTGTGCGTACGCGATGGTCAGAGATCATTGTTTCGCACTCTTTGATAGCGTTTTCGATGTTTGTGAGACGGGTTTTTAGACCTTCCACTTCGTCTGCCATGTCTTTTACCTCTTGTGGTAACTCTCCTGCGAGTGTGCGAAGTGCATCAATCTTTGAGTCCACTTGCTGCAACTCGTACAACGCGCGCAAGCGGTTTTCTACAGTCATTTCTTTTGCCATTGTTGTGTATTTTTAGTTTATTATTTTTTTCTTAATTATAATGCTTGAATAGGTGTTCTGTCTTTTTGGCTTATATGGCATTCGATGCCCTGCGGAGCCAGAATATCTTTGAATATTTCTCGTGTATGGCATTCAGATACCCAGTGGTCAATATCTATTAGTCCTATTCGCCCTTCTGCCGCTTGCATTTCATGGTATTTGCAGTCGGCAGTGAGGTAGATGTCTGCTCCTTGCTTAATTGCTTGCGGTATAAATTCTGCTCCACTTCCGCCACATAGAGCAATTGTTTGTATAGTTGTCTTTTGTGGTGCTATATAGCGCATATAAGTGGTACGGAGGATTTTACGAATCCTTTGTATGAACTCATCAAAATCCATTGGCGCATCCAATGTGCCGATTACTCCGAGTCCTGTGTTTGCATCGGGTGTGGATGGTACGAGAATGCGATAGTTGTTAATGCCGAGTTTGTGTGCAAGCATTCCGCTTACTCCGGATAGTACGGCATCCATGTTTGTGTGCGCAGAATAGATGGCTATATTGTTTCTGATGGCCATCTCTACTATTTGCGCTTGTGGTGTTTGTCCGCATACTTGTTTGAGTCCGTGGAAGAGCAGCGGGTGATGCGAAATGATGAGTTGGCATCCTTGTATAATAGCCTCATTGACCACATCTATTGTGATGTCTGTGGTCAAGAGAACGGAGCTTATATCGCGTCCTGTGTCACCTACCTGCATTCCCGAGTTATCCCATTGCTCTTGGGCACTCCGTGGCGCTACAGATTCTATGATATTGATTATCTCCCTGAGGAGCACTTATTTTTAATGAACCTTCGCTTGTCTTATTCTTGCTCTGGTTCTTCTTCTTCAATCGTGAAGTCAGTTATTCCTGCCTTAACAAGTATGTTATACCACTGAATGAGTTTGCGTATATCTGAAGGATAGACACGATCTTGGTCCCAATCTGGCAGTACTTCATCAAACCAAGCAAAGAGTTCGCTGTTAGTTGCTTTTTTAGGATCAATGGTAGTTGTTTTGAGTTCTTCCTTCTTACCTGCATTAGTAAGCACCTCGCTGAGTGATACATCATCTGCATTGGTGAACATGGAGATATCGCTGAGTGCTACAATCTTGTCGCGTGCATAAGTAGGCATGCGTTTGCCATCAATTAGTGACTGTACAATAAGCATGTTATTACCTCTGCTAACCAGTTCATATAACCCAGGTTTGCCGGTTATAGCGAGTATATTTTTCAGACTTGTCATGTTCGCTAATAATTAGTTAATATCCAAAATCGGCTGCAAAGGTAGTAAAAATATTGCAAATGTGCAAATTTTTTTATGTTTAATGTATAGAGTTTAGTGTTTAGAAGTATTTTTGTTGTGATTAGTCCAATGAGAGTTATTAGAGTAATAAGTCAAATTAGTGGTAAGTGATGAGTATAGTTAGCGCAATGGATAATTCTTGCGTAGTGACTCGAATATGTCCGCTATCTGATGACTGAAATTAGATGGCTGAGGGATGATATTTGAGGGTTGAGTGAAGGCAGATTTCATCTGTTCGGTCAAGCGTAAGAGCCATCCGGAGTTTGTGGTGGCAGGTGTAGTGTGGTTAGTAGAAGGTCCGATAAGCGGGAGATGGAAATGGCGGGCAATTTCCGCAAGACACATGTAAGTAGCATTGCGTTTACCCTCCGTTGAATAGCCTGCTATATGCATCGATGCCAAGCGTGCATGACGCAAGACTTGTAAGTTGATAGATGGTTCATTCTCCCATGTATCTAATACAAAAGGACGCCCACTATTCAATAGCGCCTGCTCGTCCACTATTCCTCCACGCGCTGCGTTGATAATCAGTGCGTTATGGCGACACTTGGTTAAGAAAGAAGCGTCGCACAAATGGTAAGTGGGGTAATCCCCAGAATGCGTCAGAGGAGTATGAAAAGTAATGATATCACATTGCTCTGCTATCGTATCCAAAGGTACACCTATTCCTTTGGGCGGATCATTCAGTAATATAGTGAACCCCAAACGCTCTGCCATCTGAGCCACCAATGAACCAACATGGCCGACACCGATGATACCTATTGTTATGTGGGATGTAGTGTGTTGTATGTTGCGTGTGTAGTGTGTGAGGACTTCTTCGATATAGTCGCAGACGGCTTGGGCATTACATCCCGGACAAGACATCCACGCTATACCATGTGCATCGCAATAGGCTGTGTCTATATGATCAAACCCAATAGTAGCTGTACATACCAAGCGTACTTTGGAACCTTGTAATAACGCCTCGTTCACTTGCGTCCGCGTCCTAATGACTATCACATCTGCGTTGCGTACGGCAGCAGCATCTATGGCAGAGGGTTCCAGAGGGTATAAGTGCACTTCATGCCAGTGTGATTGCACAGCCTCGGCCAAAAAAGGGATATGTCGGTCATAAACGATGGTCATCAATACTTGATATTGTCAATCAATCTTACAGGTCCGCAATAGACTGTCACACAGCCGATTGCATTAGTGAAAGAGTTGGTGGGTTGCAGTGTGGTTTGGTCCACTATATCATAATATTCCACTTCTAATCCTTCTACGGCATTGATAGTCTCTGTAACGCGTTGCTGCACCTGCGCCACTGATAGTCCCTCTTTTGCCCATTCAAGCGATGCGAAAAGCGTTTGTGAGATGACGAGAGCAGTCTGTTTCTCTTTTTTCGATAGACGCTCGTTGCGGCTGGACAGGGCTAATCCTGATGCCTCGCGCACGATAGGGCAATCAATAATTTGCAGTGCACCGAAAGTACCTGCCATATTGCTGCGCTCCACCATGTGGTGGATAATAGCTAATTGCTGAAAATCCTTCTCTCCAAAATAGGCTTTGTTGGGTTGCACGAGATAGAATAGACGGCTCACTACCTGCACTACACCATTGAAATGCCCTGGGCGCATTTTGCCTTCCATTACTTGGTCTAATCCCGCAAAATCAAAAGCAAAAGTGGTGTTCATTTCTTCTGCAGAATACATCTCTTCTGGTGTGGGCGCGAATACATACTGCGCGCCAATGGAGCGAAGCAATTCGGCATCACGATTGATGTCACGGGGATATTTAGCCAAGTCCTCCTTATTATTAAACTGTGTAGGGTTGACAAAGACTGAAACGACGCATATATCGTTCTCCTCTACGGCGCGACGCACGAGCGTAGCGTGACCCTCGTGCAGTGCGCCCATGGTAGGCACAAGGCCTATTGTTTGTCCTGCTATTTTGCATGCCTGAACGGCAGACTGCAAGGCTTGTTTGGTGGTAAGTATTTGCATGTGAGTTAACAATTAACAATTTTACGCAGAGTTTAAAATGCGGATGCAAAGGTACTACAAAAACTGCATAAACGATATATTTTCTCTCTAAAACATAGAATTATATTCTATTTTGTAAAAAAAACAGAAAAAAATTTGCGTATATGAAGATTTTTTTGTACTTTTGCATTGCGAAAATGTATCCGTACGGGTATTTTAGTATTCATTAATTTAAAACAGCGCCTATGAAAGAGCCAAATCGTATTTTGTTTATCTCCCAAGAGATATTCCCCTATTTGGCCGAAGAAACGCCTATGCGTCTTCTTAATCGTCAGTTGCCAGAGTATTTTCAGGCACATGGTTATGAAACGCGTACTTTTATGCCAAAGTTTGGTGAGATTAACGAACGCCGCAATCAGTTGCACGAGGTGATTCGTTTGTCCGGTATGAACCTGATTATTGATGATACAGACCATCCTTTGCTTATCAAAGTGGCATCTATTCAGCAGGCGCGCATTCAAATTTATTTTATAGATAACGATGATTTATTTCATCGACGCAAGGGTGTGGTAGACGCAGACGGAGTGGAGTATGCGGACAATGATCATCGTGTGATTTTCTATGCTCGCGGTGCTATTGAAACCGTGAAGAAGCTGCGTTGGACACCGAACATCATTTTATGCTCGGGATGGATGTCAGCGCTTGCTCCTTTATATTTGAAAAAAGCATATGGTGATGAGCCGTTCTTTGCAAACTCGAAGATAGTGCTTATGTTGGATGATAACGAATATAGTAAACCTTTTGGCACTAATTTCTCTGAGAAATTGCGCATAGATGGCATTACCAATAACGATGTGCGTTCCATTGCTGGTTTTCCTGTTGGTTATGAGGAGTTGATGCGTTTGGCTATTGACTATTCTGACGCTATTGTTTATGCATCTGACAAAGTTAATCAGCGTTTGGTTAACTACGCCGAGACGAAGAGCAAACCTACTTTGCCATACATTGATCAGGAAGAAGTAGCTGATACTTGCAAACGGCAATGGGATTTCTATCAAACATTATTGGAAAAGAATGATTAAACATTTATCTGTCATCATATGTCTATTGGCAGTGTTGTGCTGTCTATGCTCCTGTGAGGGTGATGCGCCCGGAATAGGTCAGGGTGTATTGGATGAGAACGATGCTATTTTGGTGATGGCAGATACCTTCACCATTAAGTCCGCGATAGATAGTTGTGATGCTATTATTTCCCAGGCAGACTCTTTCCTGCTCGGTGAGATGGAAACGGACTATGGTTTGATACGCGCTTCTATTCTTACGCAGTTGGCATGTCCGGAAGGATACTCGTATCCTGAAGGTGCAGAAGTGGATTCGATTTGCCTCTTTATGTACTATTCCACTTGGATGGGAGCCGGTAATTCACCATTGGCCATAAACGCCTATTTGATGGATAAGAAGACATTTAGTTATTCAGGTGTTTATCCGACAGATATCTGCGTAGAAGACTATTGTTCACGAGATAACAGTATTCTGCAGAACCATCGTATAATAGCAGCTTCGGAGAAATTAGACTCTGCAGCTAATAGTAGCGGTAAGTATGTGCCTATGGTACGCATGAAACTAACAGATGAGTTTATGCGTTCGTTTTGGCAGATACAGCAGTTCAAGGACCAAGATAGTTTTAACGAACAGTTCAAGGGTTTGCTGATAGAGACTTCTTTTGGTTCCTCTACTGTGCTTAATGTGGCTGATATAGCATTGGGCGTGTATTATCATTTCACTTATTCCAAGGCAGGTCGCGATACGACAGTAAATGATATCAAGGCATTCTATGCTAATGCCGAGGTGCGCACTGTCAATCATCTGGTTTATCAAGGCAAAGCGCAGTGGATAGAGCAGATGCGGCGAGATTCTGCCACCTATAATTATGTAGTTTCTCCTGCTGGTGTCTATACGCGCCTTACTTTCCCTATGGAGCAAATAGCTACAATGATAGAAATGACTTTATCAGACACGCTGGAAGATGGTACAGTAGTACAGAAAAGGCCATATGTTAATAAAGCACAGGTACAGGTAGATGTGGAGAATGTGTTTGATGGAGCGAGTGCTGATAAGAACCGCAATGACTGGTTACAACCGACGGACTATATGCTACTTATCCGTGAAGAGAGTATGAGGCGTTTCTTTGAGAAGAAAGAGCTTCCATCTGATACCTGCGCACTCTTGGGAGCACTGACACAAGGGGTGGATTCAGCAGGCAATACCATTTATTACTACTCTTACGACTTGTCTGATTTTCTGCATAACCAGTTGCGTCAAGACTCTTTGAGCGAAGAACTAAAGATGATGCTTGTGCCGGTAACTGTTACCACAGGTACTACCAATTCAGCAACCACAACTATCTCATCTGTGAAACAGAAACAGACCCTCTCTGCAACGAAGATTAAGTCTGCACAGAACGGGATGAACCTCAAATTGGTGTATAGTGGATTTTAATTGCGTTCGCAGTACGAGTGGGCTAGAATTATAGATAACTATATATCTAATAAAAAAAAGAATCCCGTGATTGGGATTCTATTTTTTATAATGCTTGTTGGAGTTGGTGAAGGTCAGCCTTCTCTATCTTCTCCATCGCGTATTGCTTGGTGACCGTGAAAGCGTGCGCGGCGTTGGCATCCTTATTATCAGGCATTTCGAACATCAAGTCCGTCATTACCATCTCCATCAGTCCGCGCAATCCACGCGCACCAAGTTTATACTCAGAAGCCTTTTCCACTATATAATCAAGCATCTCCGGCTCAAAACTAAGTGCCACATTATCCATCTTGAGCAACTTAGCATACTGCTTCACGAGCGCATTCTTGGGTTCTGTCAATATATTGCGTAATGCCTCTTTGTCTAATGGTTCGAGATAAGTGAGCACAGGCAGACGACCAATAATCTCTGGTATGAGTCCAAACGACTTTAGGTCCTGCGGCGCTATATACTGCAGCAGATTATCCTTATCCAATTTAGCCGCTTTGTGCTGCGCATCAAATCCCACTACCTGCGTATTCATACGCTGAGCTATCTTGCGCTCAATACCATCGAAAGCACCTCCGCAGATGAAGAGTATATTCTTGGTATCCACATGAATAAACTCCTGCTCTGGGTGTTTGCGACCGCCCTGTGGCGGTACATTGATGATAGAGCCTTCAAGCAGTTTGAGCAGTCCTTGCTGCACGCCTTCGCCACTCACATCGCGTGTGATAGATGGGTTCTCGCTCTTGCGGGCAATCTTATCTATCTCGTCTATAAAGACGATACCTCGCTGCGCTTTGGTCAAGTCATAGTCCGCATCTTGTAATAAGCGCACGAGCAACGACTCCACATCTTCGCCCACATAACCTGCTTGCGTGAGTGCCGTGGCATCGACAATAGCGAACGGCACCTTGAGCATCTTAGCAATAGTGCGGGCGAGTAAGGTCTTACCTGTACCTGTGGAACCGACGAGAAGGATATTACTCTTCTCTATCTCCACGCCATCCTCGTCAGCAGATTGTAGCACACGTTTGTAGTGGTTATAGACCGCTACCGACAAGAAGCGTTTGGCTGTTTCCTGACCAATGACATACTGGTCTAAGAACTCTTTTATTGCACGCGGCGTGGGTAACTGCTCTTTGGTAAAGGGGTCCTCGTCGGCTGTTTTCTTGGGCATCTTAGCCACTAACATATGCCCGGCCTTAATACATTCGCAGCAGATAAGACTGCCATCCATTCCGCTGAACATATTAGGCATCGGACGCCCGCAGAAACTACATACCTCTTTATTCTCTTTCTTCTTTGCCATTACTCCTTATTATTTTTTACGCGCGTATACGCGATCAATCATACCGTATTCGAGTGCCTCTTGTGCCGTCATCCAATGGTCACGATCAGCGTCAATACGAATCTGCTCCATGGCCTTGCCTGAATGGTCAGAGATGATCTGGTATAGTTCGTCTTTGAGTTTGAGTATCTCTTTGGCGGTGATTTCTATATCCGATGCTTGTCCTTGGATACCTCCAAGTGGCTGATGTATCATGACGCGGCTGTGTGGCAATGCGGCACGCATACCTTTCTCACCCGCTACAAGCAATACAGCACCCATGGAAGCAGCTAATCCGGTACAGATAGTAGCCACCTTGGCTTGCACAAACTGCATCGTGTCATAGATACCCAAACCGGCATATACAGAACCACCCGGTGTATTGAGGTAAAGGTGTATATCACGCTCGCTATCGACTGAATCGAGATACAACAACTGCGCTTGTATCACATTGGCGGTATAGTCATTCACTTCTGTGCCAAGAAATATAACTCGGTCCATCATCAAGCGACTGAATACATCCATTTGGGTTACATTGAGTTGACGCTCCTCCAAGATAGTAGGGGATATATAACCCGCTGACGCATTGATACGCGATGAAGCATCGCTCATCACTTTCTCTACATGCATGGAGTTGAGTCCCTGCGATGTAGCAAAACGAAGAAAATCATTATTCATAGGTAATCAGTTTTCAGTAGTCAGTTTTCAGCTATCAGTTATTAAATAAACCAGACACACTAGGGGGATACTAGTATATCTGGTTTATTTCTATTAAGCATTTATTTATTTCTTCAAAGCTGCCTTCTTAGCTGCACGCTTAGCCTGTGCTTGATAGATATTATAAGCAATAGGAGAAGCGATGAAGAGAGATGAGAAGGTACCTACAACAACACCCATAAGGAGCGCGAACACAAATCCTTGGATTGTCTCGCCACCGAAAGTGAAGATAGCTAACAATACCACTAAGGTGGACATTGAGGTAGAGAATGTACGGCTCAATGTATTATTGATAGCGTCATTCATATTCTGCTTGAGGTCACGCTTTGGATAGAGAGTGGTGTACTCGCGTACGCGGTCGAAGATAACCACAGTAGCATTGATAGAATAACCCACAACGGTCAAGATAGCTGCGATGAAGGACTGGTCAATCTCCATAGAGAATGGCATAATCTTCCAAAGGATAGCATAGAGACCAAGGATGATGAGTGTATCGTGTGTCAACGCTACGATTGAACCCACAGAGTAAGCGAAGTTACGGAAACGGATAAGGATATACACGAATATACCTACCAATGCTGCTAACACAGCCCATACAGCGCTGGTGGTGATGTCATCAGCGATAGCTGGACCCACCTTCTGGCTCTGCATGATACCTACATTCGCATTAGATTCAGTAGAGCGGAAATCTTCAAAAGTAACTGTCTCTGCCAAGAATGGCTTGCAGCCCTCATACAAGAGTGCATCGATCTGCTCATCCATCTCCGGAGTATCCTCATTGATACGATAGTTGGTAGAAATACGCACTTGGTTAGCATCATTACCATAGGTGATTACATTGAGTGAGAACAACTCACCGTCCTCCAAAGTAGCGCTGAGGGTCTTATCCAAACTCTCGCGTACATCTTGTGTATTCACATTATTATCGAAACGCACTACATAATTACGACCACCAGAGAAATCGATACCAAGGTTCAGTTTACCGAAGATATGTGGCTCCAAACCAAGCACAGACAAGATGATCATACCACCAGCCACGATATACGCCCACTTGCGCGCGCCTACGAAATCGAAGTGGATATTCTGGAGGAAGTTCTTCATCCATGGAGTGGTGAATGAGAGTTCTTTAGCAGTCTCTTTCTTGCAATAAGCATCCAAGATAAGGCGTGTGATGAATACAGCGGTCAAGAAAGAAGTAACATTGGCATCCACGATAGCAGAGATAGCATTCTTGAAACCATCCTCGATTGCTTTGCGCATACCCTTACCAGCGCGCAACTCCTCGCGGATACGCTCGTAGATAAGCACATTCGCATCGACAGCC
>JAZNQB010000149.1:0-6479 GCA_045589995.1 Paludibacteraceae bacterium | reverse complement strand
TCTATTGACATTGAGTTTACTTGCATTGCGTACCTGTCCAGAAGCGGCAGGAATAGATGTGTTACCTGCTTTCGCGCAGATGGTGAAGTCTCGTACTGTCAACTCGCTGCTGAGCGTCAAATCGCCTTCGTACTCTACTGTCAGGTCCTCAATGGTGTACCCCTGTGCATCCAATGTGATGGCTTTGTTAATAACAGCATTTTCGCTGTAGTCGTGTGCCAGTGTAAGTGTATTTCCCACAGGTGTTGCATCAATAGCCTCTTGCAAAGTTGGTTCCACAATTACATTGTACTGGATATTGCTTTCTCCGAAACAGAGGTATTGCTCTATTGTCGCTGTGATAATAGTCGTACCATTAGTTTTAGGAGTTACGGTTCCATCCGCATCCACGGTAGCTACATTCTCGTCGCTGCTGATGTAAGTGATAGTACCAGAGGACTTGGCAGAAGAAGCCTCAAAGGTGAAAGGTCCTGTAGCAAGGCGTGTGTAGTGGTTTGCCGGAGCGGACCAAGTGAGCATTGGATCTTGTGCTGCAACTGGCAGACTACGCAATACCTCAACGCTTGCTACGCAGAAATGAATGTCGTCAGAGCGAACCTCTATTGTGCTCTTACCCGCATCGGCATCAACGGTTACATATTCAAATATATTCTCACTATTGGCAGGAATTGAGATTTCTGATACCTTATTATTATTTATATACAGGCCGCCATTGCGTGCAGCATTGGATGGGTTGTAGCAATATACCACTATTTTGTCATCCGCGCGTAACTTCTTGTCTAAAGTCATCGAAACGGCTGCACCCTGAGCAAAGCGGTAGTACGAGCGGGTGTTATAGACAATAGGAGTGGATAGATAGTCTGGATTAATGCTTCCTTCTTCAACAACAATGAAGTTGACATTTAATGTTGTGTTTCCTTGGTTTTCGCCGCGTCCAAAGACAATCATTGGATTGGGACAATGATCTTTGTAGTTGTCAGCCCAATCTTGGTTGCGACGATGCAAACCATATGTTTCTTTCGAATCCATTCCACTATATTCCCAAACACTGCAAATGCGATCCTTGGCTGGGTTTCCTTTTTGTGTATAGATAAATTGATACAAATCGGTTTTCTCGTTGATCGGAGAGGTAATGGTAGTATAAAAATACCAATCGCCATTATTACCATATTGGCCATTACCGCGAGTGATGTAACCACCAGTCTTGACATTTTTTAAATAGTAGAATTTGCCATCAATAGCATCACTATTTGCGCCTCCTTTAATCTCGTACCATACATCCGAATTATCAGAAAGTCCTGATTTGGCTTTTACAATACCATTGTCGTCTGCGGTAAATTCAGAAGTAAGATTATCGTAATACATCTTTATTTTGCGGCAAGTTGACTCCATGCCCGCATTAAGGGATTCCTGTTCTGGTAAGGTATTGCTTGCTGAACCGCCCATAATGGAGTTACCCAAAATAGTGTGAGAGAAAATCGCCTGTTCTTCCATTACGCATCCCTCTCCTTCATAAACAGTGACGGCGCATGTAGCAGAGCGAGAATTATCCTCTTGATCCGTTGCTGTACATGTGATGGTGGCTGTACCGGGATTAACTATGCTAACGACGCCATTATCATCTACATTCACTACACCGGCTGGCGCTACGCTCCAAGTATAAGTAACACCGATTACATCTGCAGGTAAATAAGATGCAGTAAGTGTCTGCGGAGCGCTATTCTCAAAGAGTGTCAAAGTTGATTTATTTAAACTAACCGACTCAATGCTCTTATATGCCCAAACGGCATTCAGTGTGATGTTACTATAGACAGCACTACTAAAGTCGTAATCACTACCATCTAACTGCCATTTTTCGAAGGTATAACCTGCTTTCGTCGGGTTAGTAGGTTGTGTAGCCTTGCCACCATTAGAAACCTCTTGTGTTGATAGTGTGGTCTCACCATCTTTGAAAGTAACGATGTTTGGTGCGACAATATCGCACCGGATATAACCGCCATCAAAAGTGATGCAGATGTCACTAGCTTTAGAAAGAGTGAATGAGCAGTTACGCCAGCGGTTGTCTGTTTGCGGAGTGGTGGAGTTGAAATTGTCTGAGCCGTCACGACGCGCAGAAGTGTTATTCCATGTCAATCCAGAGGAAGGATTACTCGTATCTACATACAATGCATTAAATGTCTCTGTACCTACTGTAGCCATTGCGTCGTTATCATTTTCTTTTGCAGTTACAACAAAAGAGTGCTGACCAGCAGGTACATTGCGCAAGATAGCAGTAGCGTTCGTAGTACCATTATTTGTCATGATGGTATTGTAATTCCATGCATTGCCACCATTACCCCAAGATGTCTTGATACGCCAAGTCTTTGAATTATCGAAAGAATAATTCTCTGTCTTTATAGTCACTTTGCCATTATATGATACGGTCACCTTTTTCGGAGCGTCAAGAACGAAATCCATGTGCCCATGAGCAGCAGATATAGTAACATCAGACTGACTATTATCAAACATATCGGCATAGTTGCCACCATTGATTTTTTGATTCCAATCTTTATCTTTGATAATCTCGAATGGCATGTGACCTGAAGGAGCAATGAAAGAATAACTGAGTTGTTGACCGTAGTTGTTACTCCAATTGCCATTGTTGCCACCGTCATCATTGGCAGTTTGCAGACAACTAACAAAATAGTAATTGCCACTTACACCCCATTTTGCATAGAGGTCCATGTCACCAGTAACGGTGGTGAATGGCGTAGTGCATGCAGCATTAGTGTACCATGTGGCTGTACCTTTACCATATGTCACCGCAGATAAATTTAATTCCGTCGCACTTGAATTACTGCCCTCTGGTACATTCTCTCGAACAATTTCGCTACCACCATTATTCGGGTGGAGAGTGACGGTGTAAGTGGTAGTAGGAACGGTTGGCTCAACATAAGTTCCCCATTCCATGGTGTTTCCGTTAATAAGGTAATTCTTGCCATCCTTGGGAATTGCACCTTTGTTGGTTTCATTATGGCCGACACCACTAGTCTCTAGCTGTTTTACCTTTACTTGTCCCCATATCGTACCGGCATATTCAGCTGGTACTACAAACTTCAACATAACGGGATCCGTGTTAGGTATTACTTGGGCCTTAAGCGCTTTGTTAAGAAAAGTATTACCATCTGCACTATATAGGTTAAAATCACAACGACCGTATTTCAAGAAGTCATGACTATTCCCGTCTTTACATATGGTATTTTGTTGCATGTAGAATACTTCGCCGCCTTGGAAGGTATCACTTGACGGGGTAGGACCATAAGTAGACCATGATCCTCCATTCAATATCTGGTTCTTCCCTGCTTGCAGAGTAATCCAACTAAAAGTATTCCAAATACTTCCGGGATTTCCTTTTTGACCACGAACAATTCTTACTTGGTTGTAGGTGCCAGAAGGAACTGTTACTTTAAAAATGCTATTTTCTACTTCCCATTGGGCTGGTGTTGATTTTGTATTATTGTTTCCATTATTGGAGAATTCCAAGTAAACATCTGCATCGGGTGCGTCAAGATGTCCCCAACCTGAGTTAGAAGCCACATCAAAATAGAAGATCTCGTTTCCAGCGAAAGTGATATTATCCGCCCACGCAGGACTATTTCCTACAATCAGCAAGAATAGCACCAAGAGAGGTGTGAAAAGAGAAAACCTAAAATTAAAAAAATGTGATGATTTACCATGCGAATTGTTACAGGGGGGGGTATGAAGCCCATTCGCAGTTTGAAGTAGATAGTGTTTCATGAAGTATTGTGTTTTTGGTTAATATTTTCTTTGGTTAAGTGCGTGTGTTTTATAAGAAAACACCGCAAAGTTATTGTTTTTTGCGCACATACGAAAATAGTATAAAGAAAATATAGAAAAAAATAGCACAATAAAGTACTATATTATCTTCAGATAATAAGTACATATAAACTACATAAAAAAATCAAGATAACTTATGTAGTCAAAAATACCAAAATTACTTGATAAAAGCGAAAACTTACTGCATGAGATATTTGCCAGTAGGGGTGACGATTATACCTTTGAACTCTGCAGAGACAGGACGACCCAAGAGGTCGAAACGCAGCGTGCTATCGGAAGGGCGCTCAGTATGGTCTATCCCTGTTTCTTGTGTAGCCCATTCTTCGATAAGGATATCATCGAAGATAGCCGAGAAAGAACCTGTTTGAGTTGTACTGAGAGAGACAGAGATAGCATCGATACAGTCTCCCGCAAAAGTTTGCGGTATATAGGTAACGAGCCGCGAGAACGCACCATCCACGGAATCAACAGCGGAGGTGATAGTGCGTCCGGAACGCATAGTGAGCATGATTTGCACATCATTCCCGATGCCGCTCGCAGCGCGGAATGCTGTCAGGCGCATGGGGCCTGTGACTTCAATGCGCGTCTTGGAGAACTGGTATTGATAGACCGCGTTGCCAGAAGTGGAACCACTCACAGCGAGCGCGTAATCACCCGTCCGGGCTCCTGATTTAACTATCTCACACTTCGTGTTGGTAACATTAGTGCTGATAACCCTTTTAGGCTGATAGAAGCACGGGTCGATAGGGAAAGTGCCGGTGTTTTGCGCCACATTATTGACATAATTATAAGGCGTTGTGCGACTCTCAAAACTATTGCAGTAGAAAACTGGTCCAAGGCTATATGGCGTAGTAAGGGCGGTGTCTTTGGCTCCTTTCAGCATTCTCGCAGCATCGCCTGCAAGGCGGAGGTAAAAGTCCGATGACAACCATCTTCCGTCTGCCGAGGTGGTCAGGAAATAAGCATTAGTAGGTATCATGGTGTAGTCGGTGGCTGCTGAGAGTAAGGCTGTTCCTTCGTCGTACTCATCAAACATGGAGAAATACATATTGGTGCATCCCGTTTGACGGATATTCTTGGCTTGTGCCCAGAGGAACTCTCCTGCCTGTCGTGGCGCTTGGTTAGGCACGCCAGTATTCCATGTCGCCCAACCGAAGCCGGGGAAGAGCGTAGGCATATAATCAATATGCAGCGAATCGCAATAACGCTTGTCTTGACGCTGGAGAGAGAAGAAATACTGCGCCTCTTGGATATTACTAAATCGGCCTACGAGCCATGGAGAGAGCATATCATAGTGCTTATACACTTCCTCAAAACTCTCTTGGTTGGCAGGGTTGGGCTGCGAAGGACCTTTGGCGTCATTGCGGTTCTCGCGCCAGTAAGTAGGCACTCCGCCGATAACATAACACCCACGGCTCTTGAGCCATTCGATGAGGGCTATCGTCTCATCTGCTGTTCCGGGATGGTTGTCAGTAAAACCTGTTCCCCATACTTGTACCACCGGTTTGCCATTGACTGTGGCGTACGCTGGCGACTGCGTGAGGGCATAGTTCTGCTCTATATTATATACCCAGTCAAAACGAATCAGGTCTGCCCATGTGGACTCCAAACCATTGGATGTGATGTCGTAGCAGATATAGAAGAAGCGATTGTTGGTCTCCGCTTGGTAGCGAATAGAAGCTAATATAGCCGCAGGGTTGTTGGCGATAGTGCGCATCTCGCCTCCCAAGAACCGTTGTACCGCCACACCGTCTATGCCATGCTCTTGCATGAGCGCAAAATGGCGGGCAATAACCGACGGAGAGGCACCGTTATACAATCTCGCTGCTTCTCCGTTACCGAGGTTGGCAAAACCTGTCTGCGCGAGGTCGGCATCGTCATAGAAAGAGATATCTGGGTAAATCTCAAAAGTGTGGTTGTTCTCCCTTGGCCAACGAGTACCATCTGCTGCAATCGCATCGTTACCCCAATGGTGCCAGAAATCATATTGTCCAGCTACGCGGAACCATGCCTGATAACCAGCAACCGACTTGCCCTTGAACTCAGAATAACTGCTTCCTCCTGCATGTGTACAGAGTGGTTCTGCTAACGGGTCAAGCGTTCCATTATACACCTCCACGCGAGCAATATAATTACCTTCGTTGAATCGTATATCTCCATGGTTCTGCGCATTGCGAAGTGAAGCGTCAGTAACTGCCATCGTGACAGTTATCCATTGCTCCGAATCGGTCTTGCTAACGACGCAAGACTCGTAATTGCGGTTGTTGGTGGCATTATACTGCATCCTCAGTTCGCCTGTTCCACGGTCAAGATAAGTGACCTTAAAGACGAGTGTGCTCATTGTGGAAGGCACTGCCGTCTTGTCAATACGAAAATATAGATACTTGGAAGATGGCACATAGACGCACTCTCGTCCTGCTTCGGTTTGAATAACGGTGTAGGGTTCGTCGTTAGGATCCCCATTGCCACTTCGGGTCATGTGAAGTGATGAAGAGGGCGTGTAATACGCAAGAGGCGTAGCGGGAACCGCTCCATATATACTGCATAATGCGCAATGAGTAAGAATCAGAACTGCAAATAAACGAAAGCATTTATCCATAATGGTATTATTTAAGTGTTAATAATCCGTTATTTCAAACACG
>JAZNQB010000148.1:0-3285 GCA_045589995.1 Paludibacteraceae bacterium | reverse complement strand
ATAGATTGGTTGACTGGAAGAGTCAAACTCTCATTTTTCACAACTGTTGTTGCTGCAGGCACATCACCTATCACATCAGCGGTAGTATTAACAAAGTTAATAGTGTATTGATCATCGGCTAATTTCTCAATGGCGAGATATGGGGTGTATTGTCCACAAGCTACTACGATAGACTGCTCTGTAGGCACTGCTATAACAACGGATACGATATTTTTCTCCGTGTTTTGATGATAGCAAGTACCATCATTTTGATTGAAGGTAGCCAAAATTTCTTCGGTTACACTTTTAACTGCGCCTGTAACTGTGCCATACTGACAAGTACCTAAAGTAATGCGATAATCACCTGCTTCTACAGGAATGGTTGCAATGACATTGTTGTAGCCATGGTCATCTCCGCGAGGTGTTCCTTCTATCGTTACCCCCGTAGGGAGTTCTCCACCACCTACAACTGTGTAAGGATTAGTTCTAAAGTCAATCGCAAAGTCATTGAAGACAATTGGCGGTGCGGGTGCGGTATAGGTGAGTTCTAAGTAGTTATAATAACCTCCGTCTTTGGCTACAAAAGTAGAGATATTGGAAATGGGTTCTGCTGCATAAGAAGCTATATTACTTGCATAAGCAGCATAGGCCTGATTATCCAATGTGCTGGTAGCCGGGTCACTATAAGCATAGAGATTAACCATTGCACCTTGTTTAGACAAGAAAGCGAAAGTAGTTGTTGCATTGACTTGTGCCCACTGGTCGTTGCGACCTGTATTTAAGAACTTGCCAGAGGTTGCATCTATGTCTAATTTAGCATCGATAGCCACACCATCTACTATTGCCTGTGTAATAAGATAGCCATTGCCTGCTCCACCTTCAAAATGCACACTGGGTGCGCCATTAGATTCACCAAAATACCATCGAACGGAAACAGATGAGGTAGCCGTTGGTATAGAAACGGTGTTAGACGTGAAGACTGCAGTGAGTGTGGTGTGGGCAGTAGGAGTGAATGTTGCGCCTGGAGCATAAGTATTAGAGCCATCTGTCCAACCAGTTAAAGTATAACCCTCTTTGTACATAGATTGGTTGACTGGAAGAGTCAAACTCTCATTTTTCACAACTGTTGTTGCTGCAGGCACATCACCTATCACATCAGCGGTAGTATTAACAAAGTTAACATTATATTGGTCATTGGCTAATTTCTCAATAGCGAGATACGGAGTGTAGTTTCCACAAGCTACTACGATAGACTGCTCTATAGGCACTGCTATAACAACGGATACGATATTTGTTGCAGGGTCTGCATCATAACAAGCGGTTGCCTTTTGGTCAAAAGTAGCAAAAGTGATTGTTCCATCTGCATTTGCAACTGCTCCTGTGCCGGTACCATATTGGCAAGTACCTAAAGTAATACGATAATCACCTGCTTCTACAGGGATGGTTGCAACAAGATTGAAATAACCATGCTGTGTGCCATTAAAATTATCAAACACAAAGCGAGCATTGTATTGCGTTGGCTCTACATCCAAATACGAATAAGTGTCATCGGCTCCAACAACAAGATATTTTGCCGTTGATCCATCACCACCTAATTGCTGCCCACGCAAGTCAATTGCAAAGTTTTTGAAGCTTTGCGCAGACGCGGGAATTAACAGACTTGCCGCGCTTATCAGCACTACAAGCAAAAAAAGTTGTCTGATTTGTTTCATGATAATAGTGATTTATTGTTTGCTAATACGGTTATTTAATTGCAATTTGGCGCAAAGATAATACTTTTCTTGCACATATGCAAGTTTTTGACAGAAAAATCTACATTTTGTCACTTTTATAACGATAAGCAGAGAGTAAACAAATGGTTGTTCTTGATAAAACCTCGTAAAAACCTCGTAAAACTATTTGCTAATTTTAGAGCATAATTGGGAGGAAACATAAAGACATTTGTATATTTATCAGTAAAGAGGTATAAGTTGGCACGATATTTGTTGATAATATAAAGTATTATTATTTGATAACAAGTAAAAACTAAATATCATATGCAAAATCCTGTTGACATTAGAGAACTGCAAGAGCGCGTAGAGCGTGAGAGTTCGTTTGTTGAAGCCCTCTCTATGGGCATGAACCAAGTTATCGTAGGTCAAAAACACCTGATAGAGAGCCTTCTCATCGGATTATTGAGTGACGGTCATATTTTATTAGAGGGTGTACCCGGTTTGGCAAAGACCTTAGCCATTAAGACCCTCAGCGACCTTATTAAAGCAAACTTCAGCCGTATTCAGTTTACTCCAGACTTACTGCCCGCCGATGTTATTGGTACGCAAATTTATAGTCAAAAGAGCGAGGAATTTCGTATAAAAAAAGGTCCTATCTTTGCTAACTTCATCTTAGCCGATGAGATCAACCGTGCTCCGGCAAAAGTGCAGTCCGCTCTTCTTGAAGCCATGCAAGAGCGCCAGATTACTATTGGCGACGAGACCTTCCCATTAGGTAAGCCATTTCTTGTTTTGGCTACTCAAAACCCTATAGAGCAAGAAGGCACTTACCCTCTTCCAGAGGCACAAACCGACCGTTTTATGCTCAAAGTGCTTATTGGTTACCCGAAGAAAGAAGAAGAACAAGCCATCATACGCCAAAATATCAGCAACGAGAAGATTCAAGTGCTGCCCATTCTCTCTACGGACGATATTTTGAAGGCACGCCAGATTGTGAATGAGATTTATTTGGACGAGAAGATTGAGAAATATATTGTGGATATTGTGTTTGCTACTCGTCAACCAGAGGAGTATGGACTGAAAGACATGAAGCAGATGATTGCTTTCGGTGGTAGTCCTCGTGCAAGTATCAATATGGCTCGCGCCGCTCGCGCCTATGCCTTCTTACACCGCCGCGGATATGTAACACCAGAGGACGTGCGCGCCGTATGCTATGATGTGCTCCGCCACCGTATTGGATTGACATACGAAGCCGAAGCTAACAATATTACCACAGAAGATATCATCACCGAAGTACTCAACGCTGTACAAGTGCCATAACATGACCAGTGAAGAACTTTTACAAAAAGTCAGGAAGATTGAGATTAAGACTCATGGTTTGAGTCGTAATATCTTCGCGGGCGAATACCACAGCCAATTCAAAGGTCGTGGTATGGCTTTCTCGGAGGTTCGCGAATATCAGCCAGGCGATGATGTGCGTTCTATTGATTGGAATGTAACTGCTCGCCTCAACAAACCTTATATCAAGGTTTACGAGGAGGAACGCGAGTTGACCGTGATGCTTCTCGTGGATGTGAGTGGTAGTCGTAATTTC
>JAZNQB010000147.1:0-3901 GCA_045589995.1 Paludibacteraceae bacterium | reverse complement strand
GGATTAGACGCATCGCCTTCTCCCACAAGATAATAGCGCGTGCCTAATGCATCTTGTTCCATAGTTTTTGTTGCGGCAGTGACAGTCTTTGCTTCAGCTCCGAATCCTTCTTGATTTTTCGCTACTACGGAGAAAGTATATTCTGTAGATGCAGGAATATCTGCCACAGTAAAGTTAGTCCATTCACTTGGATTACCTGTGCAAGAAACTGTTTTAACAATGGTTTCACCTGTTTTGACTGTTATATCATAAGTCACGATTGTCGACCTTTCACATTCAGCATATAATTTCAATGTTACTGAGTAGTAATCTTCTGTAACCACCTCTACATCTACATTAGTAGGAGGTCCTTCTGGTTCTAAAGCGGTACCTTCATCTACATTCGTGGCATCATTAGTAAGGTATGCATAATCAATATCTATCTTACCCTCGCCCATTCCATCAGAGTGGAGTTGGAAGATAGTACCATTCATTGCATTATTAAACACTGGATGATTTTGTGCATCCTTGAGATCAAAAGTGAGTACATGCCAGTTGTTATCAAATGAAGCCACATCGTCTGCATCCAAAACATAACTTACACTATTGCAGAGACGCACATTGAGTTTCTTAGTTACATCCAAGTTAGAACGCATTTTGATAACCAAATAGCCACCGTCAGCAATTGCCGACATGTCGGTAGCAGCCTTTAGGTTTTGATTAAAAGAGAACCAACCATTAGAAACTGCAATAGCAGAATAAGTGGTGATAGCAGGATCAACACCCTTCATAGCATTATTCCAAGCGATAGTAGTACCTTTTCCGTCACGTAGATCCACACTAAGGAGTTTTTCACCCGCTGGAAGCGTTTCACGAGAGGAGAAGAAATAATAGCGTGTCTCCATACCAACCGGTTTATCAGGAGTAGTGACTGAGTTGGTTGTTACTGCGTCTGCTGCAACTCCATCTTCATTTTTAGCCACAACAGTGAAAGTATATTCTGTTTCTGCTTGTAGTCCATCAATTACATAAGTAGTTGTTTCGCCTGCATTGCCTGTGAATGTTTTGGTTGTGCTGCCGTATGTAACTTCATATGTTACAAGCGTTGATTTCTCACAATTAGCCTTTAGGTTCAGTGTTACCTTGTCCCATTCTGTAGCAGTTGCAGTAGCAGTCACATTCGTTGGTGCGAGTTCTGGTGTATATGTTTTCTCAATGTAGATTTGAGAAATATACAATATTTCCCCAGACGCTGCCGCAAATCTTAAGAAATCACCATTTGCATTCCATGTTTGATTTCCGCATAATTGGTCTGGTTTTTCACAATAATACTGCCCACCTCCATTTGCTATTTTACTATCATAGCGAATAACCATATCTTTGAATGCATCTTCTGGTATATTAGTAGCATTCATTCTAAAGCCTGCTCGACATTGATTCCAATCATTTTTAGTAAATGACACATGCACATCGTTAGTAACGCCTGCTGTCTTCTTTATTTTAACATGAATAGCGAACTGGTCAGTCAGGTTCATATTTATTGATTCTGAAGCCACTTTTAACACCAAACTTTTTGATGCATCTTGGCAAATATGGGAAGAGTGCGAAGTCCCTGATAGGGATATTATTCCATCAGTTACCACCCCGTCGGGAATCTTAATTTTACCTGTTAAGTCCACATAGTCTTCTGGTACTTCGCCGAAGATGGCATAGCCTATTACTTCTGGTTCTGCAGGAGTAGTTGCATTAGCGGTTTTAGGTTCAGCCTCGCCTGCAGAGTTCTTTGCTACTACAGAGAAAGTATATTCTGTAGAGCCCTCAAGGCCGTCAATGACGCAAGTAGTGGTTGCGCCTGCATTGCCGATGAATGTTTTGATTGTGCTGCCGTATGTGACATCATAAGTTACTTTAGTAGAGGTTGTGCATTCTGCATACAAACTCAATTCTACTTTATTCCATGCTGTGGCATTTGCAGAAACAGATACATTGGCTGGTATTGGTTCTGTCTCATTAGTCAAGTAGATATAGTCAAATTCAATTGCTCGACCTGCTTCATTATTATTTCCAGTAGAGAAGTCAATAATCTTTTGTCCCGTAGCTATATTACCCAAATTATTCGTTCCAAAAAGTACCGTCTTCAAGGGCAGGACATATGTAACAAAATTATTAGCATCCGCATAAGTAGTCACCGTTGACATGTTTTGACTATTTACTTGTACTGTCAAACCACGGTCTTGTCCTTCTTCTACTACACCATTCTTTACACGGAATACAAGATTCCAAGTGCTATATACTGGAGTCAAATCCACAGGGGTAGAAGATTTCAATTGGAAGTTGAACCACCAATTTGCATTAGTAATTCCAGCGAATGGTGAGCTCATTGCAATCCCCCCCCCCTTCGCAAACAAGCAAAGCCACATCACTATAATCTGCCGTTTCAGTTACACCAATAGGAGTAATGGCAGTTCCTTTATTCAAATAAATGCGTTGTGGGTCTTGGTCAGGGATCTCTGTTGGTGGAAGCGTATGTGGTGCTTCAATATAGATTTGTGTTATTTCGAACTGCTCACCAGTTGCTGCCTCAAATCGGAATAATTCGGTACCATTACCCGCTGGGTAAGCTTCACCATTTATAAGTTTATCTTGATTCCATGCGATTGAACCTATACCCGATGGTGATGTATATAGAAACTTATATTCAGTTTCAGTAGTTGTTAATTCTTCTTTTGCAATTTGGAAAGACAAACGATTGTCTCCCCACTTATTTTTAGTCATAGACAATCGCATCAGTCCTTCAGTACTTGCATCTGCACGCTTCATGTGCATATGTATGACCATTTGGTTTGTTAAAATCATGCTCTGTGGTTCCTTAAAGCGAATACTTAAAGCCGCGTAATGTTGCACAGTATGCGATGCACTGAGACCAGTACCTGTAAACTGCAATGGTGTTGACTGATCTGGCGTAGCGTATGTACCAGACATCACATCCTGGCCATTCATAGTAACATCTGTAGAAACTTCTACATTGCCTGTTAAATCTTCGTAGCCTTCTGGTACTGTGCCGAAGAGCGCGTAACCTTTGCTCTCTTGTGCCATAATAGCAGTGCTGCCGAGAAGCAGCACTGCCATTACTGACAGAAATAATTTAAACTTATTCATAACTTTATTTTTTTGTTTTTCAATAATGCACATTACATATACATTCGTATTATTGTTATTATAGTTATCCTTGCTTTGACTGTCGGGTGACTGTCGGTCATCTCTCGGTCATCTCTCGGTCATCTCTCGGTCTTCCTTGACTCTTCTTTGGCTTATACCACTTAGTTATTATCGTAGTAGGGACCGTAAGGACACTAAGGACTCTAAAGGCTCTAAGGGCGATTAGTCTAATTGGACAAATTGGACAAATTGGACAAATTAGGCTAATTGGACACCGGAGGCTGATTCCATCCGTTGTTGCAGAAAGCGAGTTGGAGGTCACCAGCTGCGCCTGCTGCTTTAGCTACCACGATATGGATAGCCAAATCCTCAGACAAATCCATCGTTTGCTGTGCAAGGAAAGTCATTTGGAGGTAGTTAGAAGACTCACAGATACGACCAGGAAGACCAGCGCCAGTGAATACGCCATCTACAAAAGTAGCCGAACCAAGCGCTTGCGCACTTACATTCGCGGTGAGATCAGTTGCACCTTCCGGCACATTGCCATAGAGGGCATAGGTAGCTGCATTCGCTACGGTAGACATACAAAACAATGCAATGAACATTGCACTTTTCTTGATTACCGAGAAGGCAGAAGAGAAGAGTTTTTTCATGTGATAATACATTTAAAGGTTAATGTAATTCATTTTCGGCTGCAAAGATAGTGCTTTTTTAGTTACTAAAGATACGCATAGTGACTAAAAATGTACGAATTTTGACACAC
>JAZNQB010000146.1:0-3160 GCA_045589995.1 Paludibacteraceae bacterium | reverse complement strand
GTAGCGGTAAGACATACACGGCTATCGCACTCGCGGTGAGGGCACTCAAGAACCGTGAGGTGAGGCGAATAATACTCTCTCGACCTGCTGTGGAAGCAGGAGAAAAACTTGGTTTCCTGCCCGGAGATATGAAGGAGAAAGTGGACCCTTATCTGCAGCCTCTCTATGATGCCTTGCAAGATATGTTGCCCGATACCAAACTGAGCGAGTTCATGGAGCGAGGTGTCATTCAAATAGCACCGCTCGCTTTCATGCGCGGACGCACGCTATCCGACGCAATAGTGATTCTTGACGAAGCACAGAATACCACTATCGCGCAACTCAAGATGTTCCTCACGCGTCTGGGAATGGGAAGCAAAATGATTGTAACAGGAGACCTTACGCAGATTGACCTGCCGCTCTCACAACGCTCTGGATTACGCGATGCAATGGAGCGATTCAAAGAGGTCAAAGGAATAGCTATCGTTGAGTTTAATCAGAAAGATATCGTTCGCCACCCGCTGGTGAGTAAGATAGTTACCGCCTATCAAGAAAGAAACTGACAAAAGTGGTTTGCATCCGCAGACGAGAAAGATAAAGTACAAAGTAATTCAAAAATAAGACACACTATGAAGCGCGCAGTCATTCTTTTATTAGTTCATATGCAAAGGGCTCTTCTCCTTTGCTCATTATTCTTTGTCTCCTTGTCCATATCGGCGGGGGTGACAACCTACACTTTCACTTCTAAAAAATGGACATCCAAAGTGGAAGCTGTCACATGCGACGGCAAAACGGATGGGTGGTTGTGCGATAAAGAAGCCTATGAGTACATGAACGGTCGTGTGGACGCACAGGGACGCTTGTATTCACAGGGAGTGAGCGTCAAAACAAGTACGACGGGAGCTGGAGCTACATCGGTTGTTGTGTTTGAGGAGGTGCGTCGTATCACCTTTAATTTTTGTCAGAACTCATCCAAAGGGCGCGGAACTATCTATGTGCAGGTGGGCGATCATGCACCAGATAGTATAGTGGTAACCAAACCGGCACAAAGTGGGCAAGGTGTATATAACCGCGATTCTATCGTTGCTTTCAACACACCACAAACGGGAAAAATCAAGTTTTGGGTAACATGTAAAGAGAACGCAATCAATATCAATACCATCACAATCCGGTCTGCTAATGGTGGTTCGTCTCCCTTTACCACCGATACATATCAACTCGTTACCGACATAACGCAGTTACAAGACTCAGACCAAGTAATTGTTGGGGTCGCTAAAGAGAATTGCAACTATATAATGGGCTATTTCGACGAAACTAAATCGGTCAATAATATCCATGCTGTCAAAGCAGCTTATTCAGCAGATCGTATGCAAGTGGCACCGGACGAGAGCGCTATCTATACACTTCGTACCACGACTTTAGATGGAGAGAAAGTATATCTATTCCAAGATGAACTGCGCTATGGAGAAGCATACCTTGTGGCCAGCGGAGGGAAAACGAAGAATAGATTGGCGCTATGGAATAAACTGATTGATGAAAAAACATATGGAAACTATGGATATTGGAGCATAGATATCCACCCGAATGGAGAAGCGGTTATAACCAACAAGGGAAATAGCGTTTCTAAGATTATTCAGTATAATGCGGTTAATAATCCTACTCTCTTTGGGTGCTATGCCACTCAATCACAAACACCCATTTGCTTATATCGCCGCGTAGAGGCATTGGGAGATGTAGCCGCTATTGTGGCTCCAATGGTTTATTTTGGAACCACCATAGAGACTGTCGGAGAACGGACAATAGAAGTAACAGCCAATCGATTGATGGAGGATATACAGGTGTCGTTAACGGACGGCTCTTTATTTACGCTCTCTGCTTCTGTCTTAGATAGAGATGGTGACCAACTCACTATCCGTTATGAGAATGCTGCACCGGGTTATTATGTAGATACGCTTATTTTACAGGCTGGAACAGTAGAGAAGAGAGTACCTGTCATGCTCAATCGTGTAGCACTATTGCCTGTGAACGAGGCTGTGAAGAAGGATGACTACACACTGGTGTATCTGAACGATGTGGTAGTTACCAAGAAATACGATACCTATATTTATGTGCGCGATAATACCGGCTCGATGCTCATCTACGATAATGGTGACGGAGAAACAGGCAAACGCTACGGAGCGGGACTCAAAACAGGAGATGTCCTAACGGGCGTAAGCGGGCGTATGTATAATTATTATGGTGTCCCCGAATTATCCCCAGTAAATGCATGGATAGTGACCGGCACACAAACGATATTGCCAGAGCAGGCAGGACCCACTATAGATTCGGCTGATGTATGCCGATATTTGCAACTCGATTCAGTGGTGATAAATGAGAATCAATTGACATACAAAGGTAAAAAATATGCAATCGCCAATAAGTTTAATCTGCCCGATTTCATCGAACAAATACCTACTTCTGTCACATGTATAGTGAGCTATGATTGGGATGTGCTTACTCTTTATATCGTCTCGCAGACTGAATACACACTCCCGGAGGCAATAAATAAGGTTTCTTTGGATTCGCAGGCAGAAATGATTATGCAGAATGGCATGCTATTGGTGCATACCAAACAAGGTCTCTACACTTTGACAGGTCAGTTGGTATCGCCCCAATAAGGCGTATGACGATTAAAGGGACATCAGATAATCCCATGCTTCAGCCACTTGTTCTTGGGTAATAACCTGATTGATAAGAGGTTCGCCTATCTTTTGAAGTAGCGTGCAGTTGATCTCAGCTGCGCGCTCATTCTTTTTGTCTTGCAGCATAAATGCAATCAATCGTTCCCTGTCTTTGCAATTACATTGTGGACGGCCATAATAATGAAGCATCAGTTGTGTCAGTTGCTGCAATGGTTCTTTGGGGCAATCCAGTAGTGTGACACTCAGATACAATTCTGCTATCATGCCATACACCACAGCATAGCCATGTGCTATTTGTCCTTCACTCAATGCCTCTAAGGCGTGACCGAAAGTATGCCCAAAATTGAGTGCTTTGCGTATCCCTTCTTCATGAGGGTCGGCTTTTACTATCGCTTCTTTAATAGCCAAACTGCATGTTATTCGGGGTGCAAGCGATGGCGTTTCGAATGTGTCTAAGTCGTAAGCCAATAGTCTATTCCACTCGGTTTCATCGGATAAAA
>JAZNQB010000145.1:0-1767 GCA_045589995.1 Paludibacteraceae bacterium | reverse complement strand
ACTACCACAGAAGAGACTTTGGCTATCCTCACTCGCTTAAGCGAGCATTATGCCCAATACCATCATGTTATTTATTCGCCAGAGGTACTTAGAACATGCGTGAGTCTGAGTGAGCGTTACCTGACAGACCGTGCCTTCCCTGACAAAGCGATAGATGTGATGGACGAGGTAGGTGCGCGCAGTCATGCCAGACGAAAAGCTATTGGCGAAACAGCAATGACCGATGATATAGTCACACCCGATGATGTGGCTGGTGTAGTGAGTATGATGTCCGGTGTGCCTGTGCAGCGTGTAGCTAAGGCGGAGAACGAGCGATTACGCCTGATGGCGGAAGTGATACGCAAGCGAGTGATAGGTCAGGATAAAGCCGTAGAAACCGTTGTGAGGGCTATCCAACGTAGCCGATTGGGGCTGCGTGACCCAAAGCGACCTATCGGCACTTTCTTCTTCCTCGGACCAACAGGTGTGGGCAAGACTTATCTGGCGCAGTGCTTGGCAGAGGAGATGTTCGGCAGCAAGGATGCTATTGTTCGTTTTGACATGTCCGAATATATGGAGAAGCACGCAGTGAGTCTATTAGTGGGCGCGCCTCCGGGCTATATAGCCCACGAGGATGGCGGCAAGCTAACAGAGGCTGTGCGACGCAAACCATACTCTATCGTACTCTTTGATGAAATAGAGAAAGCACATCCGGATATTTTCAATGTGCTACTGCAAGTCTTGGACGAAGGTCGTCTGACAGACAGACAAGGACATAAAGTAGATTTCCGCAACACAATCATTGTACTGACCAGTAATGTGGGTACGCGTCAGTTACAAGAATTCGGCAACGGTATAGGATTTGGTAGTACAGAAATCAACATCAAAACTGCTCAGCAAACCCTTCTCAAAGCACTACAAAAGCAGTTCCCGCCCGAGTTTGTCAACCGTATAGACAATGTAATCACTTTCGACCCGCTCAGCAGAGAGACTATCGAGCGTATTGTGGCTATTGAGACCAACAAACTGCAGCAGCGACTCAAGGCACAGGGACATGTGCTGCGAATTACACCGGATGTCATAGCTCAACTGGTAGAGAAGAGTTATGACCCCAAAAACGGAGCTCGACCTGTCAAACGGGCTATACAGACAGCATTAGAAGACCCGCTAACGGATATTCTGCTGCGCAAACCTAATCAAAAGACAATAACCATAAAAAAAATATAATTAGTATGACATTAAACATTACAGACGCTAACATCAAGGATGTGATTGCGTCAGGAAAACCTGTAGTGGTAGATTTCTGGGCTGCTTGGTGCGGTCCTTGTAAGATGATGCTTCCTATCTTGGAGGAGTTGTCCAACGAGTATGAAGGTCGTATTGTAGTAGGTAAACTCGATGTAGATGAGAACCCTGAAACCTGCGAGGAGTATGGCATCATGAATATCCCTACCATGCTTTTCTTCAACAATGGAGAACTGGTTAATCGCCATGTAGGCGCATGCCGCAAGCAGGAATTAGCGCAAATTTTTGATAGTTTGCTCTAAAAAACGAGTAAAACGAGGGGGTTAAAGCAATAAAAATGCTTTTTTGCTTGCATAATTCAAAAAAAAGCAGTACCTTTGCACGCTTTTTGCGTGCTTATGGAGTTCGATCAACTTCCTAAGCAGAGGATGCTCCTCGCGATTTTACGGGAGGAAGCTTCCGGTCCGGTAGCTCAGCTGGATAGAGCAACAGCCTTCTAAGCTGTGGGTCTCGGGTTCGAATCCCGACCGGATCACAACCATT
>JAZNQB010000144.1:0-1934 GCA_045589995.1 Paludibacteraceae bacterium | reverse complement strand
TACTATCTCATCAAATGTGCTTTCTGGCATTAATTCGATTTGTTCAAGGTTGTGCTGTAGATACTCCGCACGACAGAAAAGCGTACCGTCTTTCCAAATAGTTTTGGTGCGTATCTGTCCTGCAAAATCGTATAATCCACCGAATATATATGCGTGAATCTTCTGCAAAGCTTTGACGGAACCTATCTCATCCTCATTGATAATATTGCCTTCCCAAAATGTGTAAGCTTTCTTACGGCTTTGTCCATCAATAGAATTATCGGAGAATGTAAACCAATCCAAGAATGTAGTAGCTTTGTTGTTAGGTATTGCCTTAGCGAGAGCAATCACACCATCTTGGTCTATAGCATCAGCCATACGAAGTTTACCATCCGGAGCGAAGAGTTTCAACTGGGTAGTGGCACTAACCAGTTCATTTTGCTCTTTTTTTAATTTAGCCTTAATGTACTTCCAATAATTGCGATTCTTTTGGTAGTCCTCTTGCTCGTTGATGGCTCCAATGATATCAAGTACGGAGAAGAACCATTTGTTTTGTTCTTCACTCCATGCAGCACGTACTTTGCTTTCTTTGTAGAATCGTATTGATATTTTTTGATTCATAAGTTATCACATATTTACCAATCAGGATAGATAATTTTTCGTGCTTGACCACTATAGCACTTCTGTACACTCTGCGCAGTAGTATGAATAGCCATCATCATCGGGCTACGATGCCCAGAGATGTGAACATCCATGGTAGTGATATGTAGCAATTCTCTTTTTTGTTCTGACGATATATCTGTCGTAATACCACCCTTCTTCCACATCTCTAATACTTTCATATCCACGAAAGGACGATAGGGCTCCATTATATCATCTGCCAAACAATAGGCATCATAACGGCTATGATGGTGAATACCAAGAGTTGGTAATAATCCCGATCCCACTAATGATCTCGCCACCATTGCTCGCACAATACTATACCCATAATTAAGCAAGTTGTTGGGTGGCATTCCTTCTGGCTCGCGAATAAAATCAAGGTCTCCGAACACATTACGCCAATAGTATGCAGCTGCGCGTGCCTCCATATTATCCGTATCGCCCGAACGCACTTCTTTCGCCCATTTGAGCATGTTATTATGCTCTATATGCTGCGTATCTAATACATGTGCTTGCCCAAGAATCTTAGCGGTAATGGTCTGTTGCCACATCTGCTTTTTAAGTGGTTCGGACGCATCTATCTGTGCGCGGAAACGCTCACTTTGTAGGGTATTTCCATCCAGAGGAAGCATAAGTCCTACTGGCAGATGTTTGTCATTACTGGTTACTATTGCCACATTGTTAGCAAGTAGTGCATCTATAAGCGCGTGGGTGATAGTTATTTGTTTATGTTCCAGAATAACGACACCTATATCTTCTATAGGCACGGTGCGTGTAGCATCTTGCAGTTCAATCACCATCTGCGCAAGTTTAAGACTTAACCGCGCAGGATTTCCAAAACATAAAACGCGCTTAATCATGCCTTTGTAATTCTACCCATTATATCAATCTTTACTTTATGAGGGAATTGTGCAAATAAACCATTAAAACTTCTAATAGGAACTAAAGCTTTAAGTGACATACTTGTATTTCTTCCATTCTCCACCCCATCATATTTATCATCCACTTTTGTTTCTGTATGAAAACGGAAAGTATAATCAGCATGACTAAGTTTTTGTACCCTATACAAATGCTTATTTAATGTATTATAATCTTGCGTATCAATTGCGTCATTGAATTCATCTTCCTCCATACCGAGCACAAACATTTCATTTTCTTGCATAGAGAGCACATATTGCCAATTATCTTTTGGCAGTTTTTCCAAGAAATCTTGCGGTAATTCTTTCTCTAATAACTCATCCCATACCGTTTTTGGATTCGTTATTACTGTAGGAACACCATAGAGTTTGCGCTCT
>JAZNQB010000143.1:0-8546 GCA_045589995.1 Paludibacteraceae bacterium | reverse complement strand
TGACACCTACTGATGAAAATGAAGTATACCTTAGATGGTTTACTCAGGATTATGGTAGTACCCAAAGAAAGCATATATGGAGGTATCTTGTGTAATGCCTATGTATCGTTCGGTGTACAAAACCACACCAGATAAAGCTATTGAAATTTTCTTCAAGCACAGACCAAACCTTGAAGAAGAATGGCGAGACCTATTCGAACAGATGCTTGCGTCAGGTACAGAGTATTATTCCGACCAAATGGAAAAGAGAATCCGTATAAGAAATTACTGGACTTTCAAAGCACACCTTGAGTACGATGGGACAGAAACATATATCGCATTACATCTAAGATATTAAGGAGAAAATAACATGAAAGAATACTCAGATGCCAGAAAAGATAAAGCAAGACTTGGTATTATCAATTTCCTCGTAATGGTACATGATATAACATACGATGAAGCAGAAGACATAGTAGGAGAATTGCAGACAAAGATAAACGATTGCGATACCATAGGAGATTGCATGAAGTTGGTTGAGGATTATCTATCAATCTCTGGTGAATTTGTGTGGATTTTTATGTAAGGAGTGAACAACAATATGATATCTATAAAGCTGGCTCATTACACAAAGGAAAGCATAAGAAAACTCACAGAAATCTTCGAGGAAGGGCTGTTAGAAGCCACCAGAAATTGTTCTGGAAAATGTGCTATATGCAAGTGCAAACGTGCTTGCAATGATTGTTCCCGTACACTTGCGTTTTTGTACAAGCAAGAGGAAAACACTATAGATAAAAAATTCATAAACAGTTTACACTTAGTCCATTGACTTTCATGCTCGTATATGGTATAATAGGTAAGTACCGAGCATGACGGTATCACCTTTCTTTGTTGACGGTGCGGCTGCTTGTCCGTTCTCAGTCGTACCGTACATGGAACTACCGTGTAGACGGAGCGCGCTCAACTGGTGCAACTCCAGTTAGTTCCACAAATAACACAAACGTGAGCGCAAGTAACGAAAGGAGCATGAAAAACTATGCCGAGAATCCCGCAGGTAACCAGAACCATCCAGACCACCAAAGCCGTCGTCCTTTGTTTGGACATTAACGGAGAGAAGCCCTTTAACAAGGAAGTTACTCTTCCGCGTACCTACAAGGACGAGAAGCACCTTCTCAAGGAAATCAAGAAACTCATCGAAACCGATGAACTCAAGGCGGTACACGTTGTAAGTACCGAAGTGCAGGAAATTCTGTACGGTATGTCCGAGCAGAAATTCATCGAGAATGCCGAGATTCTTCCTCCGAGAACAGTCGCAAACGAAGAAGCCGAAACCGAAAACAAATAAGCAAAGAAAAGGAGAATTAAACAATGGAAGGTTACAAAACTGAAATCGTAGAATCGAGCAAGGAACTTACTGGAAAGCAGAAGCTCATTTTCAAAGACCTGTCTAATGCTGTTAAACTCGATAGTGCTGCTGAGGGGCAGTCTTTGGTTATCACTCCTGTTGACTATGCTGTCATTAAGGTTCACAACGAAAAGTCGGAAAATCCCGATTACAATAACTATGTTATTGTTGACAAGGGCGGGACTAAATATGTAACTGGTTCGCCGTCTTTCTGGGACGCATTCACCGATATTTGGACTGCTATGGCAGACGAGGATGAAGAGTACCAGATTGAGGTTTATAAGCTGGACAGTAAGAACTACAAGGGCAAGCAGTTCCTTACCTGCTCAATCATCTAATATGTGACCACTCAAAAGGGTCAGGGCTTTAAGACCCTGACCCTTTCTTTTTTGTTTATTTATAGAAAGGTGTGCTGTTAAATGGCTAAGAATTCTACTAAACTTACTCCCCTTCAACAGGAATATAACAAGGAACTACGAAGAGTAAAACGCTTTGTCAAAAGCATTGAGAAAAGAGGATATTTCTTCGAGGGAAAGCAGAAAGAAGAAATAGAAAAACTTCTTAACAGGTCTTATATATCAAGTAAGCATAAAGAAAAGATAAGTAGTAAAACCATTGAAGCGTTAAAGAATAAGAAACCAGATTGGTTTTATAAGAAAGCTAAATATATAGATATTGATACTACAAAGAAAGATAGATTCGGAGATTATAAGCGTGTTAAAGTAAGTGGTTTAGAAGGAAGATTTATTGAAAGAAAAGAAGCAACAGCAAAAGCCATTGATACAAAACGATTGATAAAGCAAGTTGGTAAAGATGAATGGACTTTATCCCCAGAAGCCGAAAAAGGATTAAGAGAATTTGAAAAGCGTTTTAACGAGCAACGTGAAACAAGAAATGAATTAAGGGAATTAGAAAGAGAAGCAGAAGACGAATACAATCGACAGAAACGATTAGACGAAATTGAAAAACAATCATATGATTTTTATTCGCGTCATCCTGAGTTAGAAGAGGAAGAAGAGAGAACAGAAGAGCCAGTACAGATTGATACAGAAGTAAATTTTGATAAGGCAAATCTTAAACTTGTTGACGGACAATTCCTTGTAAACAAATCTACAGGAGAAGTCGTTGATGTTAGTCCAGACCTTAAGATAGTAGACGGTAAATTTATTGTCAACACAGAAACAGGAGAGGTGTTGGGAGAAGCAAGCCAAGATGGACAATACATTTACGACAAAAAGAATCATCAGTTGATAGGCAAAACCACAGATTATTCATCACCAGAATCATTACCTCCTATCAATGAAGCGGATGCAATAATTGATAACCTTGAATCGCTCATTGACAATTGGACACCTCCTGCAAACTGGAAGCACGGAACGTACATGGCTAAGCAAGAGCATATCAATACGTTAAGGAATATTTTGAACGGTGCCATACAGCGTGACGGAAAACAAACTGTTGCGCGAAGAATAAGCGAACGGTTCGGCGAACTTGAACAGCACATTAACACAGCAATGTATGTGCCCTATATGGAAAAAGTGCAAGAAGCATTGGTTGCAATAAACTATATAATCTTAGGACGTTCACCCGATGTTCTTGAAAGTCAGGAATTTGACGAAGAAATGGGAGAAGATTGGGAAGATTATGAATAATGGCAACAAGAAAATCACGGTTCTTTGTTGGAGACTTTGAGACTACGGTTTACGAAGGGCAACAAGCAACCGAAGTATGGGCAAGTGCTTCTGTAGAATTATTTACAGAGGATGTACACATTTATAATTCCATTGATGAGCAATTCAAATATTTCTGTTCCCTTGATTGTAATGTAGTTTGCTATTATCATAACTTAAAATTTGACGGCTCTTTTTGGCTATCATATTTGTTACTCGATTTAGGACTAAAGCAAGCATATTCCGCTACCGAAGGTCGTACAGATGATTTCTCATGGATAAAGCCGAGAGAAATGAAGAACAATACTTTTTCATATAGTATTTCAAGCATGGGATATTGGTACAGAATATCAATCAAAATCAATAACAACATAATTGAACTTCGTGATAGCTTAAAACTATTACCGTTTTCGGTTGAACGCATAGGCAAATCGTTTGAAACGAAGCACAAGAAATTGGACATGGAATATACTGGCTTTAGATACGCAGGATGCAACATAACCGAGGAAGAAAAATCGTATATAGCAAATGATGTTCTTGTTGTAAAAGAAGCATTAGAGATTATGTTCAATGAGGGTCACAATAAGTTGACTATAGGAAGTTGTTGTTTAACTGAATATCGGTCATCTATAGGGCAATTCAAATATAAAGAAATGTTTCCAGATATGTACAAAGTACCGATTGACAGCAATATCTTTGGCGTGGACAACGCAGGAGAATATATAAGACGTTCATATCGAGGTGGTTGGTGTTATCTTGTCAAAGGCAAAGAGAGAAGGATATTTGAAAATGGTACTACAGCAGATGTAAATAGTTTATACCCTTCAATGATGTCAAGTGAAAGCAATAACATTTATCCAATTGGTATGCCTACATTCTGGTATGGTAATTATATTCCCGATGAAGCCTTAAGCCCATCTAAGTTTTACTTTGTAAGAATAAAAACTCGGTTTTATCTTAAAAAAGGAATGTTACCATTCATTCAAATGAAAGGTACACTTAAATACAAACCCACCGAAATGCTTGAAACCTCAGACCTTTATGATAAGGCAACAGGTAGGTATTATGATACTTACATTGATTTAGATGGAAACATTCATAAAGCTGATGTTATAATGACATTAACCATGATGGACTATGAGTTGTTAAAGAAACATTATCAGCTTGTAGACTTTGAAATATTAGATGGATGTTATTTTAGTGCCGCAATTGGCATCTTCGATAGTTATATAGAAAAGTACAAGAAAATCAAAATGGAAAACAAAGGAGCGAAGAGAGAGTTAGCAAAACTATTTCTAAACAATTTGTACGGAAAAATGGCAAGTAGCACAAACAGTAGTTTCAAGGTAGCGTATCTAAAAGAGGACAAAACTATAGGCTTCTATACCGTACTACAGGACGAGAAGCAACCCGGATATATCCCCGTAGGTTCTGCTATAACCAGTTACGCCAGAAACTTTACAATAAAAGCAGCACAAGCCAATTATCACGGTGTAAATGAGCGAGGATTTATTTACGCTGATACCGACAGCATACATTGTGACTTAGCACCAGAAGAAATAGTAGGTATTAAAGAGCATCCTAAAAACTTTTGTTGTTGGAAACTTGAAAGCTGTTGGGATAAAGCAATGTTCACAAGGCAGAAAACATATATCGAGCATATAACAATGGAAGACAAGGAGCCTATTGAGAATCCGTATTACAATGTTAAGTGTGCAGGAATGCCAGAGAAATGCAAAGATTTATTTATTAAATCTATGACAGGATATAGTATTAAAGAGGATGATGAATACACCGAGGAAGAAAGAAAATTTATCAAAACAAAGCGTACAATGGAAGACTTCACAATCGGTCTAATAGTTCCCGGTAAATTGCTCCCAAAGAGAATACTCGGCGGCGTTATTCTTGTTGACACGCCATATGAAATGAGGTAACTACATGAGCAACTATATTAAAGTATATAAAGCAATGTATTATTGTGTTCATAACAGATGCGACAAATGCCCTTATTCAAAAGATAAAACTACATGCTATGATAGTTTAATGAAGGACGCATTACATTTACTTGATAAAGTAGGAGAACTTATCAACCATTGTGAGAGTGATGTAGAAGATATAGACGCTGTTTATGACCAACTATAAATGTTGAAGGGAAAATAGAACCGCATGAAGGATTTGCTTATATTTATTCCATTTTTAGCAACCACTATTTTATCAAACATAATACTTCATTGTGAATCAGAACGCCTTGAAAGATGGTGCATATTCATATCACTTAATTTATTGAATCTTATTCAGCTTATGATTTTGTGCAATATAATAAAATAAATCGAAGGGGAGATATTGCTATCTCCCCTTCTGTATCAATAAGATATGCTACAATTAAGCGGCAAGCAAAACCGAAAAATTCACACGCAGTATCTTCCAACTGTGCTATCGTGTATAATCCAGAATTGTTCACACATCTTGATACTCAATATGAAAGTGCTTTAAGGATTACTTCTTTGCATCGTAAATCCTTGAATCTAAAACATCCTCGCTCAAAATAGTAGCGAAGATTTGCCATGAAGAATTCATTACGTTTCAGCATAACATAATTTACATCATGGTCATCTGTCGTTACAGATAATTTTCCCTTAAAGGTCATATCAGGTCTGTCGTCACAATATACAATTCCCATCTCAGGATATTCTCTTACTGCATAATCTTTACCGCCGTATTTAAGAGTACATAAATAGTGCGAACTGCCAATCGGCTTTTCAATGAATGCTTTATTATCATTTAGGTAAATAGCTTCGGTAGAATAAGCCACATATTTATTCTTGGCAAAGGCTCTGTTAAATCCGCTTTCTTTTTGTGCTTCACTTGCACTTTCAACATAGCCCTGTTCAAGCACATAGCCATCTCCACGAAGGAACTTTGTATCCTCTCTCAGTCTGTCACTTATTCCTAATTCAACATAGTACGGATTTATGATTGACACAGGGTTTGATAGCATATACACAGGGACATATCTTATTTGCGCGCCATTACCACGAGCAATAGAAGTATGAACAGACACAAGTTTACGAATCTCATCAGAACAATAATGATTTGTTTCTGACTGAAATTCATCAAACAGCATTCGCTCTACATCTGAAAACAGGTGTGAATATTTCTTTATCTGGTCTGCACTATTCAAAGATATAGCATATCCGCATGAAGAACCGCCATGCAGGTGGTCATCCGTGGCTCTACAAATAAACAATTCATGGTATATACCATTTGCCCTTCGTTCGGAACGCATTGTTAAATCGGGAAAGAACAGTCTTCCAATATCCTTGAAGAACTTATCTGCTACATTATCAAGTTCATAGTTGTATCTATAAACCAGACAAAATTTTTCACCCTTCTCTTTCCATCTGTTTACACACAGCCTTCCAAAGTAAGTGGTCTTACCACCTGTCCTGTTAGTTGTACAAATATAAATTTCAGGTTTATTCCCGTTGATATCTTTCAATGACAATAGTTTGGTTCCATCATAGTACTGCGGCATTTTTGTTTATACTCCCGTTACTAAAATTTTTCAATTATATTATATCATAGCTATTGACAAAAGTCAAGTCTTGTGATATAATATAATTGTAAAATTTTAATGTATCTTCGAGGGAATTCAAATGGGCATTTATATCACGGTTTGCGTCTTCATCGCTTTCGATATTGTGACGGGCATCGTTAAAGCCTTATATAACGAGGGTCTAAATAGCACATATCTTCGCAAAGGGTTGTTCCATAAATTGTCCGAGATTATTGCCGTTGCAGGTTCGGGATTGCTTGAATATGCACTCAATTATATTGAGATAGGAATTGACCTTCCTCTGCTTAATGTAGTTGCTGTTTATATCTGCGCAATGGAACTTGTGAGCATCCTTGAAAATCTTGCCGAAGTAAATCCGATGCTTGCTAAATTATTTCGCCCGTATCTGGAAAAGCTGAAAGAAAGGGACGTGAATAATGGAAAGTAATTCTCCTCTTGTAGATTATACCTTACTTTCTCCAAATAATTCCGGCAAACGCATTTTAGCAATAGACCGTATTACCCCACATTGTGTTGTCGGTCAATGCTCTGTAGAATCACTTGGTAATTTATTCTCAAAAGCATCAAGACAAGGTTCCTCCAACTATGGGATAGGGGTTGATGGTAGAGTAGGGATGTATGTAGAAGAACAGAATCGGTCTTGGTGCAGTTCTTCGAACGCGAATGATCAGAGAGCCGTAACAATTGAATGTGCATCTGAAACGCGGCATCCCTACGAAATGAAAGCGGTTGTTTATGACAAATTGATACAGCTTTGTATTGATATTTGTAAACGCCGTAACAAGAAAAAACTCATTTGGATTCCCGACAAAACTCAGGCATTAACGTATACCACTAAAATTGACGAAATGCTTATTACCGTTCATAGGTGGTTTGCGAATAGAGAATGCCCGGGTGAATGGCTGTTCAGTAGGCTTGGAGAGCTTGCAGATACTGTAACCAATGCGTTGGGCAATATTCCTGACACGAAAGACTTTATCATTGAGACTTTTTATAAAGTACAAATAGGGTGTTTTAAGCAAAAAAGGAATGCTGAACTTATGGTAAGACAATTAAGAGAAGCAGGATTTGAAGATGCATATATCACAGAGGTAACAAGGAGTACACCCGATGGCGTGGTATGCTAAGCAGGTAAACAGTTATTCAAGACAATCGATCGAAGCTATTGCAAATGCCGCCGAAACTATAAGCACTCTCCGAACTTATTATAATTTTTCCCTCCGCTCTTGTTGCGCTATTCTTGGTAATATAGGAGACGAAGGAGGTTATAACCCGTGGAGATGGCAAGGTGATAACGTACAAAGCGTTAATTCTATCTCTGCGACAGTTGGCTATGGTTTATTCCAATACACCCCACCAACGAAATACATAAATTCTGACAATTATAATGCTTATTATGGCGTAGGCTATGCCCCCAATTTTTCAGACCAAGTAGGGTCTCCTAATGACGGTAATGCACAGCTTCACTACATGGGAGATAACTTTTATTCAACCTACACAAACTCGCAATATAATTATCAGCAGTATAAACCTTATTGGGATCAAGCAGGAATTGATATTGACAATTTTTATTGGATAACAGACGATGAAATGAAAACTGGCATTTATGTGTCGACTGGAACGGAAATATCTATTGCAAATTTAACTGGGGCATTCATGCTATGTTGGGAACGCCCCCGTTATGAAGATAGTGCTTCGCATTATAATCGTAGAGTGGACGATGCTGTGTGGTGGTGGGAGCAATTTCACGATGACCCTCCCGGACCCGGTCCCGGTCCAGACCCGCCTACTCCACCAGAACCAAAGCCACCCGTTCCACCTAAAAAATTAAAATTGTGGATGACGCTAAGGCGTTTTCTATAAAGAAGGGAGTAATAACAACAATGGCAATTCTTAAAAAAGAAGAGTATCTCGAAAA
>JAZNQB010000142.1:0-2595 GCA_045589995.1 Paludibacteraceae bacterium | reverse complement strand
TTGCTTTCGTTAATGATATTTGATTAAATTCCAAATACGAGTCAATAACGCACGCTAAAAAGACTATAGCTAGTCATATGGGGACTATCGTCCCGTATGTGTGCCGTATGTCTCTCGTAAATCAGTAGTAAGTTCATAGCGTCACTTTCGACGCGAAAATAGTTTTCGCTATAAAAATGCGAGCGCATGCGCATAAAAACGCGCGTGCGCTTGCGTATGTCAAAAAAAATCATTACCTTTGCAGCCGCAAAATTGGAATCAATAATAAAATTAAAAATATATGGAATTTAAGTATGCACCGATGTTTCAGCTCGGTAAAGATGAAACAGAGTATTATTTATTAACCAAAGACTATGTGTCAGTTGGTGAGTTTGAAGGACACGAAATGCTTAAAGTAGAGCCAGAAGGATTGACCCTCATGGCACAGCAAGCTTTCCACGATGTGAGTTTTATGTTGCGTCGCAGTCATAATGAACAAGTGGCGAAGATCCTTCGTGACCCAGAAGCAAGCGCGAATGATAAGTATGTTGCGCTCACTTTCTTGCGTAATGCAGATGTGGCATGCAAGGGACAGTTGCCGCTTTGTCAGGATACCGGAACGGCTATTATACACGGCGAGAAAGGGCAGCAAGTGTGGACTTCTAATGCTGCGCATATAAGTGACGAAGAGGCTCTCAGTCGCGGCGTATTCAATACCTATACACAAGATAACCTCCGCTATTCACAGAATGCACCATTGGATATGTACAATGAGGTGAATACCAAATGTAACCTCCCAGCCCAGATAGATATCGAAGCTACACACGGCGCTGAATATCATTTCCTTTGCGTGACCAAAGGTGGAGGTTCGGCTAACAAGACTTATCTCTATCAGGAAACCAAAGCGCGTATCCAAAACCCAGGTACACTCGTGCCATTCTTGGTGGAGAAAATGAAGAGTTTGGGTACTGCCGCATGTCCTCCATATCACATCGCAATCGTTATTGGTGGCACTTCGGCAGAGAAAAACTTGCTCACTGTGAAGCTCGCTTCTACTCATTATTACGACACACTTCCTACTACAGGTGATGAGACAGGTCGTGCTTTCCGCGATATAGAGTTAGAGCAACAGTTGCTCCAAGAGGCATATAAGATTGGTCTCGGTGCGCAGTTTGGTGGTAAGTACATGGCGCACGATGTGCGCGTAGTGCGTCTGCCACGCCATGGAGCGAGTTGCCCAATTGGTTTGGGCGTGTCTTGCTCGGCAGACCGAAACATCAAATGTAAGATTAACAAGGATGGTATTTGGATTGAGAAGATGGATAGCAACCCTGCTTCGCTCATTCCAGAAGAGTTGCGTAATGCAGGTGAGGGCGATGCAGTGCGTATTGACCTCAATCAGTCAATGGATGAGGTTTGTAAGGTGCTCACCCAATACCCCATTGGTACACGCTTGAGTTTGAATGGTACGATTATTGTAGGTCGAGATATAGCGCACGCAAAAATCAAAGCGCGTTTGGATGCGGGCGAACCAATGCCTGACTATCAGAAGAACCATCCAATCTACTACGCAGGTCCTGCTAAGACTCCTGCGGGTATGGCATGCGGTTCAATGGGACCAACCACCGCAGGCCGTATGGACCCATATGTGGATGAGTTCCAAGCGAATGGCGGTTCGCGCATCATGCTTGCAAAAGGTAACCGTTCGGTAGATGTGACTAATGCATGTCAGAAATACGGCGGCTTCTATCTTGGTTCAATAGGTGGACCCGCAGCTATCCTTGCGCAAGAGAATATCAAATCAATAGAGTGCGTCGAGTATCCAGAATTGGGTATGGAAGCTATCTGGAAAATTGAAGTGGAGAACTTCCCTGCATTCATCTTGGTGGATGATAAAGGAAATGATTTCTTTAAGCAACTCAAACCTTGCGCAGGTTGTACTATTTTATAATGAATAAACAATGACAAAGGAAAAAGAGAGTTTTTGGCAAAAGATGAGGCGTCAGTATCGCTTGGCGATATTAGACGATAGCACGCTACGCGAGATTTTTCATATGCGCTTGAGCGGCTTGGGTACTTTCAGTGTGCTTATGGTGTTGTTCCTGTTACTGATAGTACTCCTGTCTGCATTGATAGTGCTCACGCCTATCCGTAATATACTGCCAGGTTACAGTGAGAGTATTCGTCAACAGTTAATAGTAGAAAATGCCCGCGTGGACTCTTTGCAAAACTCACTTACCTTGCAGCGCCAATACCTCGATATTATCAAACAACTCACCGCAGGAGATATTCAGTCGGATAGCATTATCCGCTTGGACTCGCTTCAAATGGTGGAGAGTACCAAACTGCCTGAAATGAGCAATGAAGAAACAGACGCTTTTTTGCTGCAATATGAGCAGCAAGAGCGCGACCGACTTCTGCTCTTTGATGGTCAAAACAATCGCTCTATGCAGCAGATGTATGCACCCGCGCGTGGAGTAGTGATGCGCTCGGCGCGTTTTGATCTCAAGCAGTATGGCGTTGCTATACGCGTGGCGAGAAATGAGAATGTGTTGGCAGTGCTGAGAGGAACAATAGTGCTCTTACAGCCCAACCTCAATAATACCTACACCATTG
>JAZNQB010000141.1:0-11671 GCA_045589995.1 Paludibacteraceae bacterium | reverse complement strand
ACATGGTTCTCAGTAGAAGGGTACATATTGTGCGGGTCTGTCTCTTCCTGTCCGTCAGGTCCGCTCTGCCATGCGTACATCGCACCTTTGTAACCATGCAGATAAGCTTTCTGTTTGGCTTTGGGCAGTGTATTAAAGCGGTACTGCAGTGCTTGTTTAGCCATCTCCGGTCTCATGAGTAGCAGCACGGGGTACATCCAGGTTTCGGTATCCCAGAATGCATGTCCATTGTATCCTAATCCTGAGAGTCCCATCGGCGAGCATGAAGCCGGGTTGTCATCGCGGTAGAAAGCGTAGTGGTGGTAGAGCATTGAGTGAATATCCTGCTGCGCTTGTGGATCGCCCTCAATGAGGATATCTGATTGCCACAGGTCATCCCACGCATTATTGTGACGCTTCCAGATGCGGTCGTATCCCTCCAAGATCTGATAAACGGTCAAGCGCTCTGTCTCATTGCGCACATCTTGTACGGTATTGCTGGCAAGTATATTACCCACGAGACAGAAATGCAGGGTGTCGCCTGCTTGCAGTGCTTTCTCAAACTCCATTGTGTGTTTATTCAGTCCACGGTCGAGGCGGTGGGTGATAGCCGGTGTATGGATATTGGAGTACTTATAACCATTGCTATCCAAATGCGGGAAGAGGAAAGCTGTCGTTGCGGACAGGTTGTGTCTTCCTGATGGTGATTTGGCAGTAGTGGTCATGAGGAAATAATGCGGATATTTACCTGTGTACAGCGGGTTTGCTTTGTTATCTATCTGCGCAAAATAGGGATAAGGGTCTCGCAAAGCCTCGTGCGCGTTGTGCTCATTGAGGACAAGTGCCTGACAGTCTTTTTGTGCTCCTATCTGTATATCCATGATAAAACCGTAAGGCATTTGGCGCAATGCAGCAATGGTGTATTCCACCTGCACTTTTCCTTCGTAAGAGAAGGTGCCTGTGAAAGTGGCATTGCGCATATTGAGAGCCTGCTTATAATCGGTTATATTACGGCGTGAGATACGCGAACCGTCTATCTTGAGTTCCACACTCAGCGGATTGATATTAGGGAAATAGTTGTTATTACGAGACTTGTAGTTATCGTACAGTCCTCCCACTACTATCTTGTCCACTTGCATAGGCGAGCGACTGCTGACCAGTCCTATTTGTCCGTTAGCGGAGGTAATGCCATAGTAATCGCCTTCTAAAGGTTTATTTGTTGTTATCACCCAAGGATCTTGCGCGGACACTACGCAAGGGAAAAAAGTACATAATATATAGAAAAGAGTGATATATACTGTACGAAGATTTTTCATATAAATATGCTATTTTATTAGTATTCTATTTGACCGGTCATGTTATATATTTTTCCGTCACGGATGATGACCACTTTTCCGTCACGGATAATTTTTATAGCGGTATTGGTTTCTGTCTGCGGTGCATCTTCTATTCCCATGATATCGTCACCTGTGTATTCAACTGCTCCAATAGTTCCTTTGATGGGTCTTGGGTTATTGATTTGGTCAGTGCTCACATAGCCGGTTATATAGCCGTCTCCGTTGAGGTCATATGTAAAAGCGGACTCACACAAGCGTTGTGTAGTGGGCAGACAGACGAGGTCGTAATTAGCCAATTGCTTCTTATAAATAGGATAAGTGCCGTTCTCTTTTACCTGCGGTGTATATACGCCGTCGGTACATTCGCCACCGAACACATTGGTAATATCCTGCTCCCAACCAGTTATCTCTGTAGAGGCAGAAGTGAGGTTATGGGTATTACGCCATAGATTAACATCATTAGCCATGATATAGAGGTCTGCCCATGTTGGTTCAGCACCTGATACAATCTGGTCATTGGCGAGGATAAGGCTATTCATAACACAAGTTTTGCCTCTCATGAGTGCTATAGCGTTGCCTGCAAAATTCTCTGCCTTACCATCAATAATGGTATGGTTTCCTATGAAAGAGCAATGTCCTATATTCAGCGGAGCGGTAGTGGCTGCCATATCTGCCCAGAGTGCAACGCCACCGTATTTCTTGGTAGCGGTAGCCAGTCCTTTCTTAGCTTTGAGTGTATTGCCAATGAAGGAGCAGTTGAGGATGTATGCTCCTTGTGGTGCTTCTGTCGGAATGATGTCCAATGCTCCTCGTGTGTAGGAGGTATTATTGATAAAAGCGCTGCGTTGCACATCAAGGCGGTTAAACCTGGCTGCCTCTACGGCACCTCCTGCTGCTGAAGCCTCGTTAGCGGTAAATTGGCTATCATGAATAGTGACCACATCTCCGCTGTTTGACCAGATAGCGCCTCCTGAAGTAGCGGTATTATTCTCAAAGCGACAATTGGATATATATAATTTTTGTCCTTTATGCGCGATAGCCCCGCCTGAACCAGAGGCGGAGTTATCGTGAATATAACAGTTTGTGAGTTCAATATTAGGTCCGTAGGAGTAGATAGCTCCTCCGCCATTCACATTGGAATTATTACCACCGCTTATCTCTACATGGTCAAGTATGAGATTGTAGTAATGAGGGATTGTGAAGACAGACTCTTCGATGCCCTCTGCTACAAAACTACTCATACCGGTCTGTTCTGTAAAGTCTGCATTCCATCCTCCCAAGATAATCATAGAACACGGCGGTGTAATTGTTTTAGTCACTTTATATACACCCTCTGTCAGCAAGATGGTATCCTCTTGTGTAGCGGTAGCCATCGCTTGCTCGAAGGAAGCCATGTCTGTAGCTTTGTAGGTAGTGGGGTGGTTTTCGTTTCCTAAACGGAAGAGTCCTAATACGGGGTAGTGGTCAGAAGGGTTAACGGTACGCCCCAGTGATGGGTAATAATCTGTAATCACATGGCGAGAAATTGGCTCCATATGGTCATAGAATATATAGTCAAACTCATTTCCGGTCTGCTTTTTGGTAGCAGGGTCCCATCCAGTGGTTGTGCAGTTGATTTGCGGTCCATCCTCTGGCAGACAGATATTAACCGGTGCTGTGAGTGATAAGTCATAGAAATGTGAAGCATAGCCTCTGTATGCTTCTTCGTGTGCAGTGCGAGACATATTGAAGTCTCCTACCAGAACCACGGGTGTCTGCCCTGCCAGTTCTCGAATACGGCGTCCTATCAGTTTACCTGACTCTATACCGCATAATGTAGGTCCGTAGTTGACATGGGTACAAACGAAATAGAAATCCTGCTTGGTAGCTTTATCTTCCAGATAGACCCAAATACAAGTGCGGGCAATATCTTGTCCCCATCCTTCTCCAGGGGTCTCTGGATGCTCGTTTACATAGAAGAAACCTGTTTCAATTAGGTTATACTTGGATGTTTTATAGAATATAGAGTTGTAGGAGTAACTTTTACCCTCTCGTTCTACAGAGTGGTCTGCATATCCGACAAGCATATCACGTAAGTCTTGTAACTGAGATTTTCCTGTGGTAGCATCTTTGTTATTCCCTGTCACCTCCTGCATACCCACTATATCAAAGTCGTAACCGAGGATATTTTTTGCCACATAGGTGCGGCGGTTAGCCCACAAGCGTTCTCCTGTATCTCCGTTAGAAGCATTCACATAACGTATGTTATATGTACCAAAACGGTGTATTCCCTGTACCTCTGCGTGCATTGTTATGCATGCGAGGAAGGGTAAAAGTAAAAGTATTTTTTTCATCGTATTAGATATTTAGTGTAAGCATCAATTGTTCTATACTTTCAAAAGTGCGCCACCCTGCGTACTTCTCTCCCGCTATTCGGTTGCGCTCAGCGTCATCAATATATATGACTTCCTCTCCGTGAGGAATATATTTGCTTACTTCGTCAAAGATCGGTTTCTCAGGTTTATGGAGGTGTAGTTCGTATGATAAGAATATCTTATCGAAGTGGTCTTCGAGTGTATATCCGTCATAGTTAAACATCTCTGCTATGTATTCCCAATGCATTTCATTGGTATTTGAGAGCAAGAAAACCGTATGTTTGTTTTGGCGTAAGCGCCGCAGGAGGGCTTTGATGCTCTCCTGCACTGGCGCTAATTCCGACAGCCAAACTTGCTGTATTTGTTCGTTAGTAACCTCGGGGCGACACATATCATGGAAGCACTTCAGTGTTTGTTCTGAAGTTATTTCTCCCAATTCATACTGATGGAGGAAGGAGTCTCCTCCCCCCGCCAGTAGTGCATTCTGGTCCGCTTCCCATACTTCACCCTCGGGCATTAGGTTTTGCATGCGTGCTATAAAACCTATTACATCTATATCCGAGAGCACGCCTCCCAAGTCAAAAACGAAAACCATACTTATTATTCTTTACAATTTATTTGATTACTTTCTTGCCATTTACGATATAGAGACCAGCAGGCAGTTGGTCCATTGTCTCACCGAGGTAGTGACCGAGGAGAGAGTAAACGCCTTTAGCTTGGTTCATCTGTACATGGTCAATAGCCTCATTGTTGCCACCCTCTGGAGCCACACCATTCGGGTCATAAGAACCTGCAACAGTAGCAGCTGCGCGAGTGTAACCGCGTTGGTCTTTGTCCAAATCCATCACCTTGGCAATCTCGTCGATAGGCCATGTAGCTACAATAGCCTTTACCTCTTCAAGGCTATAGGTGCCAGCGATAGCCAACGGCGCAATTACATTGCTTACACCACCTTTATTTTCGATTACATTCTCACCATAGATTTTCTCGATAGTATTTACATTCTCCAATGCGGTAGGAACGACATCATTAGCCAAGAAACCGCCAGGTTGCGTACTATTGTTCATCACAGTACCGAAGATGTTATTACCTGCAGAAGTTACGGTAGCAGAAGCATTCTGGATGAAAACAGTAGCGTCAGTAGATGTGAAGTCGTCATTAGCTGCGTACTCCACCATGATATTACCTGCGAAGTATGTCATAGTATTGTTACCTGCAGAAATAGCAGAACCGTTGTTAGAACCACGGTTGCTGCGTTGACGGCATGGGTTATTGTAGAAGGTATTATTGATGAAGTAACCAGTTGTTTTACCACCCAAGCGGATACCTACCCCACGGTACCACGCCTTGCTATCTGCGATAAGGCAGTTAACCAGATAAACAGTACCAGCACCATCAGCGATAGAGCAGTTACCACCATAGGTACCCCACTTCTCGTCACCAGGAGCGCTGAGGAGAGTACCGTAAGCAGTATTATTGCGGAACTCGCAACGCTCGAAATAACCGATTGAGTGGTCCTCAGCAGGTGTTGCCTCACCGGAAGCAGATTGACGACCGCGTACCTGGAAAGCAGCGCCTGAACCCTTTGGAGAATTGTTATCACGGAAGATACAATCGAAGCAACGAACTGCACTACCCCAGATTTGAAGAGCACCATTACCAGTACCATTATCTACGTCATCTAGAGCTACGTTGTTGAGGAAACGGCAGAAGTGGAAGTCAACCTGTGCTGCTTGAACGAACACCATGTTACCCCAGTACTTGCTATTAAGACGGCTACCATCACGGAAGGTGATACCCCATATATCTGTCATTTTCCAGTCTTTGTAGTAAGCCTGGCTCTTTTCTGTAGGGTCACCATCGCCAATGTACACGAATGCGTAAGAGGTGTTATCACCTTTTCCATCTCCGTCGAGGTCAGCAGAGAAAACAGATTGTCCTCCTAATGTGTAGTCATAGTCAACAGATGTACCGGTCATAGTAGTTGGGTAACCTCCTTTGAGGAGTACGCCTTGTGGAATAGTCCATTTTAGGGTGTTAACATCAGGAGCATAGTTACCTTCCATGAGGTAGAACTCTGTTCCTGGTTCTGCGGCAGCAAGCGTTGCTCCGAGATACTCAGCAGCTGCTGCGTTTTCCCATGAAGTACCATCTTGGTCACCATTACCAAGAGGAGAGAAGAAGTAACGGGTTACTTCGCCTTGAGCGCTCAGGCTCATTGTGAGTGCTGCAAACAGCACAGATAAGAAAATTTTTCTCATGTTACTTTAAATTTAGAAGTTGATTAAAAAGATATATTATCAATCCATCCTGGATTTTGTGATAATGCGCCTAAAGTGGTAGTTCTATCCATGATTGGGATAGGCCATAGATAGTCTTTGTTCTCATCCCATTTAAAGATCATGTCTTTGTATGCAATCATATTACCAGATGTACCATTGGTGAGGTGTATATCTTGGTCAAAGACCAGACAAGTCACACCAATACCACCGCTCTTTCGTGTAGGTGAAAGGAGTATATTGGCTTTTCCATCTCCTGTGAGATCGTACTTACCTTCGCCTGGGAAATATAGTCCAAGTCTCTCGAGTGTGAATAATTGTCCCTCTTTCCATCGTATGACATCCCAGAGGTGCAATCCCTCCAGCGGCGTCTCTACCATACGCTCGCGACGAATCTCAAGCAGGACACCTTTGTTCGGGTGCGACGCGAGAAGTGGCGAAGCGAATCCGTAACCGCTCTTGCTATCCAGCATAGTCTCGTCTGGGTTAGCATTCGCATCAGCGAGATTGAGGTGTGCTACACCTACGCGGTCACGCAGCAGGTTGATAGATTTATCGAGGTCCGCCTGTGTGAGTGTACCTAATTCGGCTTTTGCCTCGGCGTAGTTGAGATAGACTTCTGCCATGCGGAAGATAGGCATAGAGCAGACACTACCGCCCCAGTTATTATAAGCAGACTCCATGATATACTTGATGTACTTGTAACCGGTTGTGGTCATGCTCATATTCACTGCATAGGACTTGGTAGCACCTTTTTGGATATATCCAGGTGCATGAATAGTCTGTGCCATACGAGGGTCACGGTTCTCAAACACTTTAAGATAGCCCAGGGTATCATACCCCTGTACCTGATTGAAGCGTGTACCGTCTTTCATCAGATAGAGGTCAGCGTGACGCTTGGTGAAGCTGGTAGTACGCGCCAAAGACCATGCCTGTGCATTGTGCTTGATATTGAGGTCAACGCTAAATGCACGCGCCCAGATAACCTCGTCCTCTTGTGGAGTGAGGCTTGCAAAAAGGTCACGGTAAGGCTCCTCACCTTTGGTGTAGAGTTTATAACCGCTATTCATCAGTTCATAGGAGCAGTTAGCAGCCAATGTGAGGATGTCCTCCCAAGGCAGTTGCTCGTTATAGACAGTGCTTCCTCCGTTGAATGTGCTACCAGCGTGGTATTTACGGAAAGTACCCTCAAAGAGGCATGCGCGTGACTTGAGGGCGAGTGCTGTATAGGCATTCACCTCGTACGCCGTGCGTGTTTTAGGCAGGAGTGCAAATGCAGAATCCAGGTCCTCTACGATGTGATTGAATACTACATCGCGTGAGTCGCGCGGCTTATTAAGTTGCTCTTTGTCGTCCGCATTGAGGGGGGCGTCATACCAAGGTACTGCGCCGAAGTGGCGAAGCATATCAAAGTAGAAGTAGGCACGGAAGAAATAGGCTACACCACGATAGTGATCGCGTGCTTCTACATTTTCGCACTGGTGTGCATTAACAAGCAGATAATTGATTTTGCGCAAGTTTTTCCAGTTATCTTTCTTCCACCATGCTTCACCGCTGTGTATATCGCGGATTCCAACAACGAGGTCACTTGGTATAGGAGAGATAAAATGCTCTCCTTCTTCTGCATACATAGTCTCAGGGTCCGGCATCATACGATAGAAATAATTGCTATATTCTTTCAATGCCGTCTCAGATGTGAAGTAAGTAGCAGTTGACAATTCATCTTCCGGATAGAGGTTCATATTACATCCGGACAGTATGCCTATAAATAGGCTCAACATGAATAGTTGGCTAAATATATTTTTTCTCATAATAGTGCTATATTAGAATGTTGCTGTAATACCGAAAGTAAATGATTTTGCAAATCCGTATGTAATAGCCTGTGATGAAGCATTCGCAGACTCAGGATCGATGCTTCGTGTGTATTTCTGCAACGGGCTCCAGTACCATGGGTTCTCAGCAGAGAAATAGATACGGAAATCAGAGAACACTTTCTTCCAGCAGGGCAGTGTGTAACCGATGGTTACATTCTTGAGGCGCAAATAACCGATATTTTGCATATATCTGGTGTTAGCTGGACCAAGGCTATTCGCTGAGCCGAGTGCCTCGTATGCGCGATAACGCGGGAAGTATGCATCCGGGTTATCTTCGCTCCATACATTATTCATGAATGTAGTTTCCATAAATCCTTGGTATGGGCGTGAGTATGGTCCCCAGAATGTAGTGGACTCTGTATTAGGATACCAGTCACGGCGTCCTACGCCTTGGAAATATAGACTGAAGTCAACACCATACCAGTCAGCTGATACATGGAAATTGTAGTTATAACGCGGCAGTTTGTTACCTATCACACGTCGGTCTCCCGGGTTATCCACAGTGCTATTACCAGAAGTGATTTTGCCATCGCCATCGAGGTCCACATAGCGTACATCGCCCGGATGGAGTCCTGGAGCTGCAGAGTTAACTTCCTTCATGATGTCGGTATAAACCTCAGACTCAATAGGGTTGACGGTAGTGAGATAATCGTTTACCTCGTCCCATGAGCCGAATAGTCCATCTATTTCGTAGCCCCATATTTCGCCTAATACTTGTCCTTCGTAGTAGGTAGAGAGGAGTTTCTCAGGGTTGTTGTACTTAGTGATGACAGTCTTGTAGTTACCTACCCCACCGCCAATCTCATAACTGAAGGTCTTGCCAGCCACTTTGTGTCGGTCGCGCCACATGACACTGAGTTCCCAACCTTTGGTGGACATATTAGCCGAGTTCTGCTTAGGATCGGTAGCACCGTACACGGAAGGGAGTGCAGTACCGGTATTGAGCATACCTTCGGTATTACGCATATAGATATCCCCTGTGAAAGTGAGTCGGTTATTGAGCCAAGCCAAATCGAGACCAGCGTCGTAGGTAGTCATTTTCTCCCATGTGAGTGTTCCTGCGTTCGGGTCCGCCTCTGTCGCATAAGTGAGTACAGAAGAGCCGTCGAGTGTAATCTCTTGGTCGAAGACGCCGTCTGCGCTTACAGACTGAATATAATCGTAGTAACCGGTCATTTGGTTAGCGAGTTGTCCTGCAGAGAGACGAATCTTAGCGTTGCTCCACCAATCGCTAATATCTTCCCAGAATGGTTCCTCTGACATACGCCATCCGAAGCTACCACCCGGTGTAACCGCCCATCGGTATCCAGGAGCGAATCGTGAGGAAGCGTCCGCACGCACACTGAGTTCGAAGAGGTATCGTTCTGCCCAGTTATAGTTCACACGTGCGAAGAAGCCATTGGTTGCATAGGTCTTGATGCTCTCGCTCAACTCAGTCACCTCGCCTTTTGCGAAGTTGAAAGATGAGAGGTCCTCTGTCATGAGGTCCAATCGCTCAGCCTCGAGTGAGTGGTAGCGGTACATTTCTCCGTTATAACCGGCTGTCACTGTCAAACTGTGACGGTCCCATGTAGGAGCCCAACGCAGATAGACATTGTAGTTGTGCGTCTGATAACGAGCCAACTGCTGGTGGTAAGAATCCACAGAGCGGAAGTTATCAATATAGTCTGTTGTCCCCTCCTTGCTGGAGTAAGGCACTTTGACAGAGCGGTTGGAGATTTCTTTGAGACGCCACTTGAAAGAATAGTCTGCATTAAGTGTGAGTTGCTTTGTAATATCAAACGTGAGTGTATTTTGTATAACCATCTCACGGTTTATATTCTCATTCTTGTGCTTTCCATTGAGCAGCAATGCGCTCATTCCATCACCTACCGTACCCATACCCGAGTAAATCCACGGGTTGAGATATACAGCTGATCCATCCGGGTTAGTAGCCGGTATATACGCCATAGCGTGGAGTGAACCTACGCGGAAGAGTTCACGTGAGGACTCAGTACCCGGATAGGTGTATTTAGATGAGAAGAATGAGAAGTTAACACCATAGTGCAGCCAAGGCTTTATATTGATATTCACTTTGGCGCGTTGTGTTATCTGGTGCCATTTATCGGTATTCTGCTTGAACATACCGTCCTCCATAAAGTAGCGTCCGGAAATGAAATAGTTAATGCGGTCGTTACCACCTTTGAGACTAATATTATAGTCCTGCATAGGTCTATTGGAGTTGTATAATTGGTCATACCAATCGAAGTTAGCATAGTACTTATATGAACCGTCGTTCTGTGTTACCACCCATGGGCGTTCAGGGTTCTCTGTCTCGTCATTGAGGCGCATCCAGAGCTCTGCATAGTCGGCATCGGTGTAAGTGGTCATCGCAGTCTTGGTGTGCTGTAGCATGAAGATATCGCTTATGTACGCAGACCAGAAACCTTGTGTGATAAAGTCATGCTCTGTAGTAGGCGCTTTCCATCCGGCTTTGACATCGACTGTCACTTGTGGTGCGAGTCCCTCTTTACCAGACTTAGTGGTAACGAGGATTACACCAGCGGCTGCTTTCGAACCATATATAGCTGCAGCGGAAGCGTCCTTGAGGATACTAACAGACTCTATATCATTGGAGTTCACGCGTGCGAGGTCCATCTCCACCCCGTCCACTAACACGAGTGGTTTGGTAGTAGAGGAGTTATTGATAGAAGCCACACCGCGGATATTAAATTCGTAACCTGCTCCCGGTCCACCGGCAGACATGGTGAGGTTGAGTGCAGGGTCAATACCTTGCAATGCGGTAGCCATGTTCGGTGTAGGACGGCCTACGATATCTTTTTGATCAATGACACTGACTGCACCGGTAAGGTTCACCTTCTTTTGGGAACCATATCCTACTACAACCACTTCGTCTAACTCGGAGGTAGCCTCTACGAGTGTAATGCGGTACATATCATTATTAGCTACTACTCGCTGCTCGTATGTCTCATATCCTATATATGAAATCTGGAGGTATTGTCCTGTTGTTGCTTCGATAGTGAATTGTCCGTCGAAGTCAGTGATAGTACCAGTGGCAGTACCTTTTACGGCTATTGACGCTCCGATGATAGGTTCGTCTGTCATTTTATCTATGACAACACCTTTGATGGGGCGTGTAGCACCTTTGCTCTCCACCTGAGCTTGTAGGCTCAGTATAGATAGCATAACTGTAAATAAAGATAAAATAAATATGCGTTTCATGGAGTGCGGAATTTATTATTCAACATACAGTGTAACGGGGATTTGTATGGGTTGGAAGTTCCAGTTCGGGTATTCCAGTCGTCCCCAGAAATAGATTCGCACTTCACCTTTCTCGGTGAGTTCTATTTCACTTGAGTTAAAGACAATTTCTCCAGTGGTGTCGTCCGGTTCGCAGAAATCTGCTATCATATCCGGATTGGATCCCCACCATGAAGTATAGAACCACCAAGTAGCCTGTTTGAGTGATTCATCCCCGGGATTAAGCATTTTGATGGAGCATTGCACTTTGTCTCCGAGTGCATAGACCTCTTTTTGCGGGGTGACTGCTATCTCACTGAATGTAGGTAGCGTCACAGCCGCTGGCTTATCCTTGTCACATCCGATAAGCAAGAGCGCTGAGATAAGAATAAAAAATATGCGTTTCATAGTATAAATGATTATACATTATTAATATCGCGTATGCGAGTGCACCATGGGGTGCGTGCGCGAGTGCGCGAAGTTATTCCCTCCTCCTCGTTGGGGAGGAGGGAATATAGTATAGTGTTATTATTTTACCAGACGGCCGATAGTGTCGTACATTTTCTCGCCGCGTAGGATAAAGAGTTGTCCATTGCGGAGTACCTTAG
>JAZNQB010000140.1:0-6717 GCA_045589995.1 Paludibacteraceae bacterium | reverse complement strand
CGCTCGCGCGGTTGATAAGGAGTTTGGTTGAGGTACATCACAATAGCCAATCCAGTCAAGAAGAAGAGCAAGAAGGTGAGGATAAAATTCTTTTTACCTTCTGTAGTTTCCTCTCCATTGCGCTTGGTTAACTGCCACACTATACCTATCACACCCAATAGAAGAGGTAACATGTAGTACACATTATGTCCCTTATTCTCTTTGAGCTCGGTAGGGAGCAAGTCTTGATCACCAAGCATAGCATTATCAATCGCGTCAAAGCCCGTGATCCAGTTGCCTTTGGTAATATCTCCATAGGACTGCAAATCGTTCTGACGGCCCGAGAAATTCCACATAAAATAGCGCCAATACATGAAATTCACTTGGTATCGGAAGAAGAAACGCAAGTTCTCTGCAAAAGTAGGACAATAGTCTGTTTTCTGCTGACCGCAGTAGTCATAACGAATACGCTTGCCTTTCACTTGCGCCCATTCCTTGTATGCCTGTACATGGCTGGCTTGCGAGGAGTACATACGCGGGAAGAGCATGCAGAACTGATCCATAAACACATAATTGGTTTTATAACCAGTGACTACATATCTATCTTTTTCTCCCTCTACACTTGGTGCTGGTGCGTACTGCGCATGACCTATCTTCTCCACAGGAATACACATATTGCCCTCCACTTTGAGTTCTACGGGCGCATTATATGTCTGACCATAGAACAAAGGACGATCGCCATACTGCTCACGATTGAGGTAGTATTTGAGTGAGAACACATTATCAGGCGAGTTCTGATCCATTGGTGTATCGGCGCTGGAACGAATAACGAGCGCAGCATACGAACTATAACCAATCAGAATAACGGAAATCATCACCATGGCTGTATTGAGCCAACGAGAGGAGATAGAATTAGGTTTCATCAACATGAATGTCAATAAACCCGCAGAAAGACCTAATCCCATCCACCATTTCTCAAAGAGGAAAGCCGCGCCACTGAATGCAAAAGCAAGAGTGCAAGCGACTGCAATACGCTGCTTAGACTGGTCTTTATTCGTCTCTATAATCGCCCACACAAGCGAAGCGATAGCAAGCACAATATACACCGCCAATCCCGTATTGAATGGGCATCCTAATGTATTCACAAAGAGCAATTCGAACCACCCTGCAACAGTGGGAAATCCAGGGATGATACCATATAGGATGACCAATAAGATGGCACACGAGATTAAGAATGCCTTGCACATTCCCGCCCAAGAGAAATCATATTTGCGGAAATAATACACGAGCACGATAGCAGGAATTGTCAGCAAGTTAAGCAAGTGCACGCCAATAGACAATCCCATTAGATAAGCAATCGCTATCAACCAGCGGTCACTACCCTCTTCGTCTGCCAATTCATCCCATTTAAGGATAAGCCAGAATACCACGGCCGTAAATAAGGAAGAAGAAGCATACACCTCGCCTTCTACCGCGGAGAACCAGAATGTATCGCTAAAAGTGTATGCCAACGCACCCACCATTCCCGCACCAAGCAGCGCAATTCCTTTCCATAAAGTATCAGGTTGCACTAATTTCTTCGCTAAAGCGGTAATCGTCCAAAAAAGGAAAAGAATAGTAAACGCACTCGCCATAGCTGACAAAGCATTGACACACATAGCCACCTGTGTTGTATCAGCAGCAAAGAGCGAGAAGAAATGTCCCATCAGCATAAAAAATGGTGCTCCGGGGGGATGCCCCACATCCAATTTCCATGCACTTGAAATAAACTCACCACAATCCCAAAAAGACGCAGTTGGTTCCAATGTAAGGAGATACGTGGCAGCGGCTATTGCAAAAATAAACCATCCACACAACGCATTCCATAATTTAAAATTTTTCATAAAATATTAATATTTTTACAATTTGTACACAACTATCCAAATTACGGTGCAAAGGTAGCAAAAATAATTGAAAACTGAAAAATAAAAAGCTATTTTTAAATCTAAATGGCATTTTTTTGCAAATAAGTTCGCACGCGCTTGCGTATGTAAAATAAAAATTGTATCTTTGCGAACTTTTTGTGACTACGGGTATGCATATCATCCCATACATACGAATAAACATTAAAATAACATACAATCATGACATTAGAGAACAGAAAAATTGCCGTTATCGGCTTAGGCTATGTAGGACTTCCATTAGCTATTGAGTATGGTAAAAAGTACCGTGTAATAGGCTTTGATATTTACGAAGCACGCGTGAACGAATTAGAGTCAGGCAAAGACCATACCTTAGAGGCAGACCTCGTTGGTATGAAACAGGCTTGTGACTTATACAAGGCAACAGGAAAAGTGGGACTTTCATTTACATGTAATCCAGATGATTTGAAAGAAGCTAATACCTATATCGTAACAGTACCTACTCCTATTGACCGCTTCAACAATCCTGATTTAATTCCCCTTCTCAAAGCGAGTGAGACAATTGGCAAGACATTGAACAAAGGCGATATTGTTATCTATGAAAGCACTGTATATCCTGGATGCACAGAGGAAGACTGCGTGCCTGTATTAGAGAAAGTATCAGGATTGAAATTCAACAAAGATTTCTTCTGTGGATATAGTCCAGAGCGAATCAACCCAGGAGATAAAGTGAATACATTGACTAAAATAAAAAAAATCACTTCAGGTTCCACTCCTGAGATTGCAGACCTCGTAGATGCATTGTATAATAGTATTCTACTCAATGGCACGCATAAAGCACCTAATATGAAGGTAGCAGAAGCAGCAAAAGCTGTGGAGAACAGTCAGCGCGATGTGAATATCTCCTTCATGAACGAATTGGCACTTATCTGCGACCGCGTAGGTATCGATACCAATGATGTGATTGAGGCAGCTGGCACTAAGTGGAATTTCCTCAAATACCGTCCAGGATTAGTTGGCGGGCACTGCATTTCTGTGGACCCATACTACCTCGCACATAAAGCGAAATCGCTTGGATACGATCCTAAAGTTATTTTGAGCGGTCGTGCTGTGAACAACTCTATTTCTAAGTTTATTGCCGACAAAGTGCTCAAACTGATGATTCAAAAAGACCACAAGATTCTAAACTCTAATGTGCTCATTTTAGGTGTTACATTCAAAGAGAACTGCCCTGACTGCCGCAACACGAAAGTAGTAGATATAGCCAATGAGTTGGAAGATTTTGGTGTAAATGTAGATTTGTATGACCCATGGGCAAGTAACGAAGTTATCAAGCACGAATATGGCAAAGAGCTCATTCCTGCTATCGACCCTGATAAGAAATATGCTGCTGTTATTGCTTGCGTAAGTCATGACCAATTCAAAACCTTTGACTTCAAGAAATACCAAGAACAAGGCGCTGTGGTATTTGATGTAAAGAACTTTGTGGATCGTCAGTTTGTTGATGCACGCTTATAAAACACAATTTGGTAAGTTTTACACAAGATAATTATGAAAATAGCAGTTGCAGGCACAGGATATGTGGGTTTGAGTATTGCTACCCTACTCGCTCAGCATAATGAAGTATGGGCAGTGGATATAGTCCCCGAGAAGATAGAGATGCTCAACCATCATAAATCGCCCATCCAAGATGAGTATATTGAGCGTTATTTGCGTGAAGTTCCTTTGAAACTCACCGCCACGCTAGATGCCGAAAAAGCATACAAAGACGCAGAGTTCGTCGTCATCGCCGCGCCCACTAATTACGATAGCACGCGTAATTATTTCGACACATCTGCCGTGGAGAATGTAATTGAGACCGTGCTACGCGTCAATCCGAATGCTATGATGGTAATTAAATCCACAATACCCGTAGGGTACACGGAAAGCGTACGCCAAAAATACCAATGCGAAAACATTCTATTCTCCCCGGAGTTTCTGCGTGAGAGCAAAGCACTCTATGATAACTTGTATCCAAGTCGCATCATCGTCGGTACAGTCTTAGACAATACACATTGTAAAGAGCAGGCCATACGCTTTGCCGAGTTACTCAAAGAAGGTGCTATCAAAGAGGATATTGAGACACGCATCATGGGACTGACAGAAGCAGAAGCTGTCAAGCTATTCGCTAATACCTATTTGGCGCTGCGCGTGAGTTATTTCAATGAATTGGACACCTACGCAGAGATGAAAGGACTGGACACACAAGCTATTATTGATGGCGTGTGTTTAGACCCACGCATCGGTACGCAATACAACAACCCATCGTTTGGTTATGGCGGGTATTGCTTGCCTAAAGACACCAAACAACTGCTTGCTAACTACCAAGACGTACCTGAAAATCTCATCGAAGCAATCGTGGAGAGTAATCGCACACGCAAGGATTTCATCGCAGACCGCGTGCTTGCCAAAGCTGGTTATTACGATTACTATCACAATGGCGATTTCAACGCTGCCGAAGAACACCCATGCATCATTGGTGTCTATCGCCTGACCATGAAGTCTAATAGTGATAATTTCCGCCAATCGAGTATTCAAGGCATTATGAAACGTGTGAAAGCGAAAGGCGCGCAAGTAATCATCTACGAACCTACCCTAGAGAATGGTACAACATTCTTCGGCAGCATGGTAGTCAATGACTTAGAGGCATTCAAACAGAAAAGTCAAGCGATTATTGCCAATCGTTATGATACTTGTTTGGATGATGTAAAGGACAAAGTATATACCCGAGATATTTTCAGACGCGACTAATCATCCGCATAAGTGATAGATGAGTGAGAAAGTAGAGCATATAGGTAAACGCGAGATTATTTGGAGTTACATAGGCACAGCATTCATGATAGGCGCTGGCGTGCTCTTATTGCCATTTATTCTCAACAAAATGCCAGATGAGACAGTAGGTGTTTGGAACATTTTCCAAACTATTACTGCGCTTGTTCTATTGCTTGATTTTGGGTTTAGGCCCACCTTTGCCAGAAACATAAGTTACATCTTTACAGGCGTCAAGGCACTACAAAAAGATGGTGTGGCGCACACGGATTCCAATGCGAATGTAGATTACGGACTATTAAAAGGCTCACTCGCAGCAATGAAGCGCTTCTATCAATGGATAGCGCTCGCTGTATTTGGATTACTGCTAACAGCAGGAACGGCTTATTTCTACTATATTCTGCAGAAATACTCCGGAGACCGCACGGATGCTTTCATCGCGTGGCTGCTACTAATCGCTATCAACTGCTATAACCTATATACATTCTACTACGACGCCTTATTGACAGGTAAAGGATATGTGAAGCAAAGCCAACAAATCAATATGTTAGGTCAAGTGGTCTATATAGGACTGGCGATTGGACTGATATATGCAGGTTTCGGTCTGACGGCTATCGTGGGGTCACAATTCGTTTCTACCATTATTCGCCGTTACCTCACCTACAAGGTATTTTTCACAGCACAATTAAAAGAGAAATTAGCCTGCGTAGAAGCGCAAGAACCGAAGAATATACTAAAAGCCATCACGCCGAATGCCATCAAGATAGGACTGACTAACTTAGGTGGTTTCTGCGTCAATAAATCAGCTATCTTGATTGGTTCTGCCTTTCTTAGCTTGGAGCAAATAGCATGCTATGGAATCACCATCCAAGTGATGGATATTTTGGCGCGCTGCGCATCGGTTTTCTATCAATCATATACGCCTAAGTTGGCCCAATGCAGAGCAGAGAACAATCTGCCACAATTGAAGCGCTATTATTTATTATGCACTGGTAGTTTGTGGGCTGTGTTTATAATCGGTGGTCTCGCGTGGATTTTCCTTGGCGAATGGGCTTTAGCATTTATGAATAGCCAAACGCATTTTGTGCCTATTGGAATGCTATGCGTCATGCTGCTTATCAGCGCATTAGAGCACAACCATGCCGTTTCAGCTGGATTTATTATGGCTGATAACAAGATTCCATTCTTTATCCCTTCCCTGCTGAGTGGCGGTACAACAGTGATTTTGCTTTTTGTATTCCTTTATATCTTTGATTTAGGAATATGGGGACTTATTTTGGCACCTGGCCTCGCCCAATTGGCATACCAAAACTGGAAATGGCCGAGTGTTGTTATTAGAGAATTACGAAATGAATAACAGCCTACACACAGATATCACATACACCGCCATATATATACTAATTCTATTGGTTCTTTATTGGCGGCATAGACGAAACTCCATTAATAAATGGGGAATAGGCAATATGTTATTGCTTAGTTATGTGCTATACCCTATTATTGGTTGTTTCTGGTATTTCAATACTAACTCACCTTACCGTGAATTTGTTACTGAACTACAATTATTTCCCTTTATCTTCCTTGCCGCCATGCTCTATATTGCTGCTTATCCAAGCCTGCAATATGATAAAGCAAACATACAGCGCATCGACCCACCTCCCATGCTACTACTCAATATTTTCGCAGTCATCTATATCCTCTGTACACTAATGCAAATACCGCTGATTATTGAGAATTTGTCAAGTGGTTTGCGCAGTATTATGGTGGATACGGCCGCGGGAGCAGATATGTACTTAGAATCACAATCAGAAGAAGTGGCCTATGACGGCGCAATCAGTAATATAGCGGCAATCATATTCAATATTTTCTCTCCGCTTGCCTTTCTCTTATTCTTCTATTATCTGACACTCGAACGGCGATATAAATGGGCGGAGATAGGATTTGGGATCTGTATATTGATAAAATGCTTCTCATCATTAAGTAATGGTCAGCGCACAGAGGTGTCTATGTCTGTCTTTAATATCATAGTGGC